>NZ_JBFRJM010000038.1:12180-76431 GCF_041468865.1 Vibrio sp. 10N.286.52.C3
CCATCTGAATCATCGTCTGATTCTGAATTCTGATTAGCCGATTGTTGTTGCTGTGGTGGTTGCGGTTGCTCTTTAGAAAGACGCTTTAATAAAAGCATAACCTCGATGGTTTCATCTATAGCAGCCACTGTTGAAGGTAATTTACCCCAATTAATCATCCGCTTTTCAATTTCATCAAAAATTGGAGAGTTTGGAGTGCCTAATTTCATCAGTAGATGTCGAGCATCATCACCAAGTTTCTTTAGGTGAGATTGCCCCTCAATTGCAATACCACGACCAGAATACAATAACCAAGCAAATAACAACCCAGCGGGGCCGTTACTTATTATTGGTTCCTGAAAATAACCCTCTTCGAGCAAGTCATAAGTCATTTTCTGAAATACCCAGTAGGCACCAGAAAACTCCTTCATACAAGCAGTCTCTACGCGACAATCTTCAATGATATTGTTGATTGATAAGAACGTGCTTGATTTACCCTTGAGGTGTTTCTCGAAGACTGAGAAGTCACTGAATCGTAAATGACCACCAGCTTCATGAGTAATTTTTGCTTCAACGAGTCGTGACCAAACTTCATCAGAGGGGTCACCAGCATTGATGTAAATATCTCTGCCATTCGTGTAGCAAGTTCGACGGTCAAAATAGATATTTACGTCAAATCGTGCGTGAATATCTGTAATAACTCGCATTGTGTTTTGAACTTCTTGAATTGAAGCCATAAGGTGTTCCTCCAAAAAATAGGATAGAGCTCCCAAAGGGAGCTCATTAGGTTAGGTAGGTGGGGTTAGCCGAACCAGAAGCCGGTTGTTGACGTTTCGCCAGTGACTTCTTCATAGGTAGGAGTACTATTGCCGCTGTCAGTATCAGTAGAAACTACTGAGTCCTTAATCGCGTCAATAATTCTCGGTTCAGATTCATCTGCGACTTCCATCACCGGCACAATGCCATTTAAGATGGAGCCACGTTCTGTAAGGTTATGTACCAATTTAACCGCGTAGGTCATATCAGAGCCTTCGATGTTCCCAGTTTTGGGTAAGGTATCGAACGCTTCATCAAGTTCATCAACCAATCGGTCAAACACAGTGTGTTGGAATGACATTGAGTAAACGTAATCACGAATAGCTCTTATTGGCTTGAAAGTTCGCTGAATCATTGAACTTTTACCAATAATTTTTTCATAAACAACAACAGCTTGCTCCGCGACGTTATCCAAAATCCCTTCCACGATGTAATCAACAGCTTCCTGTTGGTCATCATTGAAATAAGGTTTGAAGGCCATCGGCGGCAACACGTTGAATTGAAAACGTCTAAAGAAATCATCTTTAGGGGTCTTCAATGACTCAATAATTTCAGCCATATCAGGGTTAGCTTTCTTGTGTTCTTCAACTATGGTGTCATAGCGATTATCACGGTCAGCGACTTCTGAATAAAACTCAGCTTGAATTGCCTTGAGTTCAACGAGTAGAGAGTCAAGTTCATCAACTGGAATCGCGGTAACGCGTCCATATCGGACACCTCGGGCTGCAATAGCGCGGCGTGCCTTAGTCTCCAATGTGTTCTTAAACTGCAACTCAGAACGAGGAAACCACTCAATACGGGCTTTACGAGCAATCTTTGAATTCACTTCCTTTTCGTCTAAGAGAGTTTTAGCATTCGCTAACGTTTTCTCTCCATCACGGCCAGAAGTAGTTACATCGATAATCACAAGCCCATTTTCGAGTCGATTAGCAAATTCGCCATCTTGTTGAGCCACTTGGTCAAGTTGATTTTGAGCTACTGTATCGATATCGAGAGTTTGGGTATCGTTGATGTCTTTCATAATTCCTCCAAGGAATAAAAATTGGAGGGACTGATCCCGGTCAGGGAATCTAGTCCCTGAAGGGGTTAGGTAGGTTTGTTAAGGAGTAGCGAACCTAAGTTCGTTTTTGCTGAAACAATTAATCTGTGTAAACTGATATTGCTTCTTCATTTTCTCTTTAACTTTTTTGTCGATGTAGTTACGCGCTAGTAACTCAGACTGATGGGTTTTACGATAGAAGTTAAGCTTTTGGCCTTTGGCTCCGTAAACAACCAGTGTGTCGGCACCAAGGCACGTATATCCCCAAAGCTTATTACTTCCATTGTCATTGCAATGATACATTTTGAACTTGATTGTACTGATATCTAGACCGTCTAAATCCGATCTTGGCAAATCAGCATCATCACACTCTGAATCATTGCTTGTTACTTTTTTGATTGCTCTTTCAACCAGGTATACGGTTGATCGAGAATATGACCATTCTTATCTTTGAACACTTGATCAATAATCTTTTCGATATCAGCTTTGTCACGAGTGTCGCAGCCATTCCAAAATACATTATTAAACGAAGCACGCAGTGGAGCTCTATCACCATTAATTTGAATGTAGTAGCACCAAGACAAAACCACACGAGTTGAAAAAGCCGTTCCAATACCAGATTTGGTTGTTCGATCTCGATTAGGACCTAACATTGCATCACGCATAGCATTAGCAAACTGGATTAACTTCTTAAGTAACTTCTTGTGGTCGCGTAAGAACGGAAATTTACCAATTACCACTTTCTCTTCTACTTCCGTGCGTAAATACGGAAAAGGCACAACGAATGAACGATTTCGAAAAGCCGTATCCCAACGTCGAGACGATGGATACAAACCAGAAATGTCCCCTTCTCCAGAAGTATTACCTAACGTTACAAAACGATAGTTCTGGTGTGGATAGATGATTTCTCCTGTGTCTTCAATAGACCAAGGTTTCGTCATCTCAGAAGGAAGGTGAAGTTTGGCAATAAAATCTAAAGACCCTTTATCACATTCATCAAGCAAAACACATTTTCCGTGTTTCATAGCGTCAGCGATAGGTCCATAAACATATTCCGTTTGACCGTTTGACAACACCCAGCGGCCTTGCATCTTCTCAGGGCGTAATGTCGGGTTAACAGACACCAGCACAGTTGGCCAATTAAGGCGAGCACAAAGCCAAAGCATGAAATCAGTTTTACCAGACCCCGTAGGACCAACCATATGCATGAAGTTAGGTCGTTGAGGTGAGCAAAACCAAGATATAACTTGGGAAAGTTGTTTTTCATCTGGAATATAACCTGCGATTTCGCGAGGTACATCTGGATGACGGTGTTTAGGGATCTGAATAACTGCCGTTACTGCTGCTGGGACAAACGGTTTGAACACGTCGGCCATACGAACAGTAATCATCTCTGAATAATCAATTTCTTCAACAGTAGAAGTTGGTTGGTTATTCGTGTCTACAGTAGTCACAGGGTTAGCATTAGACATAGTTAATTCCTCCAGGAATAAAGTGTGGGGTTAAATTAATATGGGTAGTTAATTAAGGGGTTAAGCTGTCTTGAGAAAGAAAGCTTTATTAGCATCTTCAAGTAGCATTTCTGCTTTATGAAGAAGTTTGGGGTTATTCAGTACCTGAGCCTTTCGAAGAAGGCGCAGAGCGCGCCTTTTTCGTGCTGCAGATACATTTTTCTGGTGAGAAAAATTCATATCCGCGTACCTCGAATTATTGCTGGTTATAAGCACGCTGACGGAAATTTCCGTTGCCTGCTTGTGGGCGGAATTGACGCTGTGTAGAGTCAGGTTGTTGTGCATTATTGGCATTCTGCTGTGGAGCATTCTGCTGTAGAGCATTATACGCTGGACCATTCTGTGGAGCGTTATTGTACGCAGGAGCATTTTGCTGCGGTGCGTTGTTATACGCAGGAGCATTTTGCTGTGGAGCGTTTTGCTGTGGTGCGTTGTTGTACGCAGATCCATTGTTTTGTGGGGCTTGATTCGCAGCTTTTAAGCTTTGAAGTTCGAACTTCTTAACCATACCAAGAACACGACTAACGCGGAATTCATGTCCAGTGACATTATTGCCGTTTTTGTCGGTGTAATCGTTAGTAGAGAGTTCAGTTTCGACCATTAAAGAATCACCTTTGTCTAAACCTTGTTTGAAGTTCTGATCAAAAGTTTTTTGTGAAATTGACAGGCGAGCCCAGTGGGTTTCATCTTGCCAATTTTGTTGCTCATCTTTAAATGAACGAGTTAATGCAATTGAAACATTGTACCAAGTACTGCCATTTGCATTTTTCTGTTCAATCGAACCAACATTGCCGCCAAGCGTAAAGTTACACAATGAAGGTAGTCCAAATTGATTAACAGAATTGCCATCAATTTCGCCTAACACATTATGAAGTTCATAATAAGTATGCGTAAGTTCGCTGTTATTGTTACCAGTGAATTTACACGTCTTAAGAGATACTTTACACACATAACCAACACCGACTGGAAACTCTAATTGCCCATGGGCAAAAAGTTGAATCTGGTTAGTACGTGACTGCATTTGGTTTTGACCGTCTACCCAAGAGGTAACTTGATCGGCCCAGATGGTCGTGTTGCCATTCTCAATTTGAGAACCAGTAACTACGAATGCGATAAGGCCATTGTTTGAACGGAAAGGTTTCATAATTAATTCCTCATTAATAAAATAACGTGGAACTATAGATAGAGTAATCCCCTAGTGGGATATCTATAGCCCACTTTAGGGTCAGGTTTATGACTTAAAAAAGTCACTGGGGACATAGAATAAATCTATGGGAGAATTGCTATTAGCTCTCCAACTAAGGGAGAAAAGTATCACTTTAAAAAAGTGAAAAAATTTCTCGGGTAAATCACCTATAGTAAACCCCAAGAACGGGAGACTTTTGTAAATTAAGCGCAGCTTTTTTAGTGTTTAACTTTTCCGTAAGCTAAGAAGCGTTCAAAAACTCATTTTTTAGCTGTTGCAGTTTTTCTGCCTGAGCTGCCGAATCTGGCTCTTCATTTCGCTGTTGTACGGCCAACTCAATTCGATCTGGAACCGCCTCTCTCAAAAATGACAACTGCTCTTTGAAGAAACACAGTCGCAAGTACTTCTCAGCTCTTGTTATCCCCACATACAACAAGCGACGCTCTTCCTCCCAATGCTTTTCGCCTAAACCATCTTTATCTGGTTGCGGAATTCTTTCATCTTGACAGCTCAATATCGCGACTTTCGGAAACTCTAGTCCTTTAGAGCCATGCAACGTAGCGATCACTACCTCATCTGTACCAATCTTTTCAGCCTTTTTAGCGTTTATTTTGGTTATCCGGTCATGAAACTGATCTGCGGCCTTAGCCAAACTGCCAAGTGACGCAGCTGTTTTGGTTAGGATGTCAGCCATCGCTCCAAGAGCCGCAGGAGAGTTCATATTTCGTTGCGCCATCACCATTGAAATGATCTTTCGTTGATACTCGGCGTTGACCGTTTTGCTTGGCTCTTTTGGGACACCTTCATGCATGAACATTTCAAAAATTGATTGGGTGTGGATTAGCAATGATTGGCTTTGGGTTAAGGTGGTTACCGTCCCAATAAAGTCGATTCCATTTGATTTAGCACTTTTCGCCATATCAATCATCACCTCATCTTCATGCATGTAAGCTAAGAAATCTTGTAGATACCGACTGTTACGGTGTGTCAGCATCCACATCAACTTGATATAACAAATTACATCGGCTGACTCAAAGAAGCTCTTACCGCCGAGGCGCTTAACTTTCACTTTATGTTTGGACAACTCCAGCTCAACTGTATCGATTTCTTTATTGGTTCTAGCCAGTACCGCCCACCCGCCTTGATCGGCAAGGATACCTTCAACAACACTTTCAACTTGATGGTCTTCATCCTTAAAACCATGACAATCGACAACACCGCCCTCCTCTACGTGTGACCTTAATTCTTTGGGAATTCGTTCTACATTGTGTTGAATTAGGTTGTTGGCCACATTCAGTATTGCTGGTGGACATCGATAACAAATTTTTAAGCTGTAGGCTTTCGCGTTTAGATCAGCTTGCATGTTACGGAAGTTATCGACCCCTCTTGCATTTCGAAAGGCATAGATTGATTGGTCATCGTCTCCAACAACCATGATGCAACAACCTCGTTTAGCGTGCTCGTAAAGAAACATATATTGGAGATCGTCGGAATCCTGAAACTCATCAGCACATATGTGAGTAACGCCTAAAGTTTCTGACAGCGGTCGAATTGTTCCATCTCGCAGACCATGAATAACGTCGCGAGATATCTGATTTAGGTCGACTTTGCCCTCTTTTCGCATGATGCTTTCATAAGCTGCAAAAAGTTTCAGTTTGATAGATGAGAATTCTGAGCGAGGTATAGTTAAATACTGTCCGATCGTACTTATCGTTTTCTCTGCTTCCTCATAACTCATCGCCACATGACAAGCACGCATCGCTCGCTCAATATAGATGTTTAAGTGTCCACCCATAACAATCGTTTTATATGAGTTCGTCTGACGCCAAAGCTGCACAGCCATAGAATGAAAAGTACTTGGAAATACACGAAGAGTCTGACTTCTTGGCATTGTCGACTTAAGCCTACGTTTTAAGTTGGTAGCCGCTGCATCTGTGAACGTCAGCATGGCAATTGCGTGTTGCTCAGAATCGGTAAGCACCCTTTCAGCATAACGCACTGACACTTCAGTTTTACCTGAACCGGGCAATGCAACAACCATGATATGGCCTTCCGCATTAACGCAAAGATGTTGATCTGGATTTAACATATACGTGACTCGTACTGCTTCATGGATTTGAATATGTACATCAGAGTAGGAGATTATTTAGCTACAAAGTTCAATTAACGAAGGAAATTCACTTTGTTACATCGTTTCGACATCCGTCACTAATTTTGAAAATAATCCGAAGCTTCCCCCCATTTCCCCCCGTTTTCATTGGCTGGTTTTGTGTATTTTTCGGCTCATGATGTATAAATGTAAGTAGATTTAATAAATACTCATACAGTTTCACTTGGCTAAGGAAGACAGAATTATGGACCTATTCAAAACAGCATCAGTCATTACCGCCGCTTTACTCTTGAATGCATGTGCGTCCAATAGTGCAAAATACGAAGTACCGGAATTAGGCACATCAAGTATCGCACTCCAAGTTACCCGTTCAGCAGGAAGTGGAACGATCATCGAAGACCAAACCTTACCTAAAGGTGCAATTTCGGATGTGGGAATCGGTGGCTATGTGGGGTCTACGTTATTAGGGCTACCATTGGGCTCTATGGCAACGGGTTTCGGATTGGCCATCCTAGCGGATCAAAAGTACGGTTGGGATCGAAGAAACCTAGTTATGTACTTGGATGCTGATACTTATAGTGGCTTAGACGAGTATGAAATGTGTAAGGTTGTCATGTCTAAAATGGATGAGGTAATGGTTCCTTCATTCGACACACTTCAATCCTTTACCAAAAAACCATTGTCGCCAGATTCGAAGTTTTACGATGAAAGATACAATGGTGGTGAAAGCCTTTGTGTTGAAGGGTATCCACTTGATTCAAACGTGGACTCCCACGCAGCGATATATTTCAGAGGAGTGGACACTGCCTTCTTAGGGACGAGAGTCGGTGTACGGTCTATTTCGGAACCTTTCAGTACAGACGTGTTCGATGCTGACCTTAAAAAGCAGATCCCAGATACAAATGTCATCGCGGTCAGATTTACTTATTACAGTAGCCTGATAGCACACATGCAATACAGCGACGCTGAAACAACAGGCTTTGTAAATGCCAATGGCTTATCCACCAGCCCTTCTATTAAGCTCCCGACCGCTACTTTTATGAGTTTACCGATGAAGGAATATATCGCTGATTCTCAGTACATTCCTAACATCAATGCAGTGCGTAACAATGACACGGTGTACTATTTCGTTAAGCCGGTTGATGGACAGCAGTTCACTCAAAAGTTGTCGGAGTATCACTCGACGGTCACTGAGATTCTTGAACGCGCCAAAAACAAAAACTCGCATACAAAAGTTTCTACGCAGTAAGGAGCCCGAATATGGAACAATTCATGACAGTGGTTTTTAAGTTTAAAGAGGGGGCGTCCTTACCCAAGAAGTTGACACAAGCGTTCTGCGCGGATTCGAAGTATGAAGATGTTGAAATAACCGCTATCTCGTGCGACGACGAAATCAGTCGTGTTGAGCAACTAGAAGCAGACAGCTAAATAGTCAATATGAATACAAAGGGCTTACATTGTAAGCCCTTTTTCATGTTTCGAAGTCAGCAGTATCATTGATGGCTAGTTATCCGTGATATACGCCATGTACTTCTCTAGGCGGCACTCATAGAAATTAAGGTCATCGACCCACAGAGAAATCAGCTGTTCTTTGCCTTGGAATGGGGCGACAGAACGTAATTTCTCAAGTAGACCATTTTGTTCACTCTTTGGCGCACGAAGGGTAACGTTGATACCCGTTCCCCCTGTATTCGCCTCCACGATAACTTTACCCCTTGTACAGTGACTTTGTAGTACTGCTAACCCAGCTTGTAATTCAGTGAGTTGATTCATGCCATTTGTCCTTTATAAATGAAATCTAGTCGTCCAAAATCGATAACGGAGAGTCACACACTGGTGGTCTAGGGTAAACCGAGCAATCTAAGTTACCAGGCATTGCCGCATCATGCGTTTCTTTCAAGTTTGCATCAGCGTCAGTTGACTCGAATCGCGCTTGGTTAAGGTCCACAGGATTCAATGCATCATCATTGTTCGGCATCCAAGCTTGGCTCGACAGTGTATCGATATTTAAGTCATCATGTTCAACGGCTAACCCAGAGGCCATGATCAAGTTTTCCCATTCGGTTAAATCTATGGCGTCCCAATCCAACTCACTGACTTGTTCAAGCGTCATACCAGAACATTGTCCATTTCTAGGATCTAGGCTGATATTCAGTTGAGGCGCAGCCTGCTCCATGATGATACGCCCCAATGGACTTGGGTAGCAGCAATAGTGCTTCCGTTTTATCAGACAGCCGAAAGGGGTATCTTTATGGCAACTGGTAGAGGCATATATACATTGTTGTTGGTCAAGCTTCATACCCATGCCCATTTCGAGGTCGTCGCACTCCGAAATCATCATTGCGCCCAATTTAATCAGCTGATACGCGGCATACACGGCCATAATTGTTGCAAATGCACCAGAGACAGCTGGGTTGAGTGACACTGTGGTAGTGGCTGTTGAACCCGTCCCCTCAGTCACGGTATCAAAGATGGCATCTCGAATTGCATCTGGGATCAAATCCGCGACCTTTTTCATCAATTCACCTTTGATTTCGTCTAACAAGCTCTCTGTGGCGGCCTCCGCTGCGGCCTCTCCAACTTCACCCGTGACATTACGAACTGCAAAATCCCATCCAGCGCTCACGGCATCGGTTACATAAGTTACTGTGTCGGTGACAGGAGTCGGGTAACTCGACGCCCACGAACCGAATCCCGCACCCGAACTAGCCAATCCAGCCAATGATTGCTCCATTGCGTAGTGATGATAGACCCCTTTGATATAATCGAAGATATTAGTTTGGCCTGCGGATAGCGTGCAGCAATTGAAGCCAAGTCCTGTTTGCTCGATACCGCAATATGACACTTCACCATTGAAAACTTTGCAGGTAGAGACATCATCTGGATTTTCACATTCCATGTTCGATTTGATGTCTTCGAGCATTTTGAACGTTGCCATCGCTTCTGCAAAATCATCATTCATCTCTAGCTCGGAATAGCGGCAATCTCCACCCACACACTGCATTTCACCCGTGCAGATGTCTTCCTCCATCGTGTACGAGTAGTTTCCGTTTGTGTAGGTATTACATTCGTAGACTGACTCTTGAACGTAGGCTCGACCCGTTATCGGGTCAACAAAGGCTGGATTTTGTTCAATTAACGCACAATCAGCACTGTTTCTGTATGGCTCGCATCGGTCCGGAATATTGGCATTAAATTCAGTGAAAGAAGTACAAACCCGCTCATTGCTTTCAGGCCAATAAGGTTGGCCACAAATTTGCTGATCAGGTAAGGGGTTACATTCATAGTTGACGGCGTTGGCCTTTAGACACTCTTTACCATCGCTCGTTTGGCCAGCACGAGGAACATTTATCGGCAAGCCAATCAAAAACGGATCGTAATCGTCTATATGCGCGGCTTCTGTATCGACGCACTCCCAACCACCATAGCTACACATCATGCCTTGTTGTCCACCACTTTGATTCAAAGGGTTGCTACAATCTGGGTTAATGTATATTTCGTCGCCTTCATTACCGAACACACCACACGTTGATGGGTCTTGAATCCACCCAAGTTCAGCAGCACAACCTACAGGCGATTGTTCTATGAATTCTCGTGGGTCGATTGGATCCACGGTACGAACTAGGATGGTGGCTTTACCTTCCCCTCCACCACCAACACCGAGGCGCATTTTGAATTTGACAATACCGCGATTAGAAGCGCGAGCGGCTTCAAATTGGCCTGTTATATTGGTATTCGTTGTAAAGACTCGGCTAGAGCTGAATTCACAATTGGTATGCTGGTATGGAAAGCCAGTTTCGTCTACATATGGGTGCGCCCAATTGCCGTTTTCATCATAATCAGGGTATGTAGAACCGCTATTGCCAAACCAATACGACTTGGTAGGAACGTATTGATAAACGATTTCGTCATTAAGAGTAAACTGAATGACATCATCCACCCACACGCGTTCAAAGGTCACGGAGCTGATACGCACATCGTCTTCGAGTTCAAATTCAACAAAGTTAATTTTGTGGTAACACCCCATTCCGTGGTCATTTGTGCCGTTATTTGTAGGGTCACCTACCGTCAACCTGAAGGTATGAGAATCCAGAATTTCTACATCACCACTCCCCGAACGCTTTTTCAAAGGGTAAGTTGTGTGTCGCGTCAGTTCACACTTCATTAAGTTCGAACGATCGGGTTCCATGCATTCATTTTGCACTTTTCCGACATACTCCCTGTTTACTGAATACGTGTTTGTTTCAGTGGTACAGGCACTATAAAAGTCAGAATCTGAATCTTCGAGGTTATTGGCTAAGTCTTTAAAGATGTTGTCAGCATCGACCATGATAGCGTCATCGGACTCTAGCTTTTGGTAATTGTCGTTATAGTTCAGTTTTAAGGTGTTGTATGCCTTAGCGTCATAATCTGACTCACTGCCAACTGTGTTGCTAGAAAATCTATCAGAGACACCTTGCCCTGAATCTCTGAGTTTGTTTTCATTTTGATAGGCTTGGTAAGCGTCGAATTGCCCTTCTGATCCAACACGCTCAACATCCAATCCAAACAATTCTGAGTTGCCTAGCGAGTTACCACCTACAGTAGCATTACCACCGCTGTAAGTAGGTGTTTGAAAGTTTCCGTATATCTCATCAAGTGACATATCCTGTGCGTAGGTCACCGTTGAGGTAGATGCATACAGCACACCGATAAAAGAAACATGAAAGATCTGAACCAGAAACGCGAACAAGCTAAAGTGAGTCAGTATTCGATTAAACATAACGCCCTGCCTTTTTCTCAAAACAAGATCAGGTTAATCCCGTAACACTTAAAAAATTTCAAATAGCGAGGGCATTTTGAGTTTTTGTTAAACGAATACAAAAAACCACCCGTTAGGGTGGCTCTCTAAAGTTACCTTAAGCAGCAATCATTCCAAGAATACAAAAGATAAACGAACGCTTCCCGACCAGGGACCAATCGCCCGTTCCCCCACTTAAGAACGCTGTCACCGAGTTTATGACAACAACCTGTTGATAGTGGAATTGAAGATCCTCCCCCACCTTTAGGTTGCGAGCTCGCCTCTCTTACTGGGTAAAGCATGGATGAACGATATTGTGTTTTTGGCAACATTGGCGCGTAGTTCGGTTCACAACTGTCTTGAATCATATGATTACCCATTGTCAGCTGTGCTTGCCCACGTCGGTGTAGAGTGGCCATCAAACGCGTGGTTAACAACGAAGTGCCACGTACCGGATCGTCACTGTACTGATTATTACCAGTCATTGGGTAAAGGTTCCCTGAACACCCAGCACAAAAATAGTTTTCAACCACCTCTCCACCAGCCAGTATTTGAGCGCAATCGGCTGTACAGATAGACGTCGCTATTGGGTTCGAAAAGATAACGGTTTCCGGAAACATCACGAACGCCAACAAATCATCTTGATACAACGGGTCGGCTTCGGAAAAGTACGCCAAATCCAATGTTGTCGCCCCATCATAGGTACAATCCGCATTGGCAAACATTTCAATCATTTGCATTACTGGGTAAACCCAATATTTATAGTGAAAAAAAGAAGTTTCTGTATCGTCAATCGCTGTTTCTGTTCGGCCTTGTCCAGCACGGGTACTATCGTCTGCCAAACGAACACCGAATGAAGGCATGCAGTATGGCGTTGGTGAAAAAGATACGATCCTTGATGGTTGGAAGAATCCGAGCGGTATACCCCATTCAGGGACACCTAGCTCATCAGCACACATGCAAAAAGGCTTGCTCGAAGCGGCACCTTTAGGCGCGTCCCCACCAATACCGGCTAGTCGAATTGGAAGTAAACAGCTCCAACACATACCGTCGATGACTGTACTCAAGATGTTGGCATCGGGACATAAGTCGCCTGCTTTGTCGTTATCCGCAGCCACAGAATATAAGCTCGCCATGCTTATCATTGTGGACATCAAACCAATCAAAAAGAACCTAATCATATGTTCCTCCCTTTAGTTCTTATTCACTTGCTCTATCACAACACCAGCAGCGTCAATACCTTGTTCTTTAATGTTGTTCACGGAATTCGAGAAGTTTGGGTTATCTTTCATTAGCTGATCTGCAGCATCAATGCTTGATTCAGTAATGTCCCTCACAGAGTTGGCTAGATTGGGCTGTGTATCAGCCAACCACACACCGAGAGCGACGCCGAAACCAATAAGTACGAGATTCTTAATCATGTTGTGTTTTCCTTAACTAGTTTGTTTTGGATTGATTGAACGGTGTAGGTTGGCCACCGTCAGCTACTTGTAGGTTGACCTGAGTGACTGTTTGCGCTGAATACTCATTTATCTGGAACATACCCTCATCGGTACTAATTAACCGAGTCGGGGTCACTTCCAAATCAAATCGATCGATGACTTCTTTAGTCAGGATGGTCACGTCATAGGTGAACTTCTTATTTAACTCAGATATGTGGTCAAACCCCCTATCCTTGTCGATACGTGTAGAAATGAGTTTCACTTTCCCGCGAGATTCATTGAGAGACATGTACTTTACAAACTCCACTTCCTGTTCGTCGGTCGCATCAAAGATAAACATGGTTAAATGTGCAGGTACTATGTCGTGGTTTTTAAGCGGCTTGAGGGGATTTATTAACTCTCCTTTCTTGGCCAGAATAAGACCATTCACCGCTTTCACATCAGCAGTGGCTATTACTGTTGGGTCAAAGTCGAACTCACGGTCTTTCGCGGCTGGTGGAAGAGTATGAAAACTGCGGTTATGCCAATGGCGTGCTATTGCTTGTTTTTGTTCCGTTTCCCAATCCACGGCCCTCATTCTATTTTTTGACTCTTCAATGAAGCTTTTTTCTGCGATAGGAAATATGGACCCCATTTCACCAAGGAATACCTCGGAGCCGTCATAATCAGGGTTTGCTGCCGCGCTTTCCGTCTCGTTCTGTAAGTAGCTTGCGCTGATTAGACCTTTCACTTTCCCGACGAGTTTTGTGTTATCGGATAATTTGCGCTCATAAACCATCGTTGGAACTTGTTCAATGTTGAAACGCTCGAATGCCATTGGATCCATGTAAACAGCGGCTTTATTGATTCGTTTCAGTTTGTCTGGGTTCTCGGCATGCGTGCGTATGTCATCTTGAGCATTAGCCAGTTTGACCTTTAATTGCCACAAACCTTTAATCATATCTGGTACGCCCACGTCGCCAGGTCGTAAGCCGTTAAACACAACACGGCCTCCCCACTCTGCAGCGAGCTCTAGCACCTCTTTCATTTGGTGATCAGGCATTGAACTCGACACGAATATCCAAAAAACAGTGTTCGCTTCTTCATCGTCGTATTTGTTGTCTACTTTTTGACTTGGAGACGAAGGGTTAGGCTGCTCAATGCTTATCGAATCGAGATTATCAATTGTCAATGTGGAGGGATCGAATGCTAAGGGTTTTGGTTGTCCTTCATTGACAATGGAATTGGCTTGATACTGAGTTTGGTTATCATCGATAACATCTTGAAGGGCTCTGAAATTGATATCTGGCGTATCGTCCTTGCGATATTCGATAAGAGAGTCCGATTGGTCAGAAATAGTACTGTTCAACAACTTGGCGTGATCCGCCATTTGTTTCAGTTCTTTCATCATTTTAGGGTTCAAGTTACTTGCATCTAAAACTGCTTGAGTACCTTCAACTTCATGGGCGTTGGATATGATGTCGTTACTTCGTTGTACATTGTCCAGATCTTCTTGAGTGAGTTGTCCGTTAGCCAACGCGTAAGTCGCAATGAATGAAGTTAGTAACAAGACGTTGTGTGCCTTAGAGAAATGCATAGCCAACTCCGATAATTTGAGAGTGTTCAACTAAACCCCAGTATCTTGAATCAAAAGAGGTAGGTAGCGTGCCAAGAGCGAAATATTGACCTTCAGGGACAACGAAAGTTTTATTGAGGGTATCGAAGTCGATTTGGGCATAATTAATCATTCGACGAGCATCAGCCGCATAACGAATGACCTCCCCATCTTTGGTGGTCACGGTGACTCCATCCAAGTCAAAGGTCACGGTATCGCCAGCAACACCAGCTGCTATTTTCAAGAAATTGGTGCCATGTGCGAAATAAGGTTGTGCGTTAAGCGACAGGAAGGACATGAGTTGCCCACGCTTGGGGAAATGATTCTTAGAGTCGATGACAGCGGCCTTGATAGGTAAACAACCCAATGCTGTTGGGACCAATGAAATCTGATACCGACCACTAAGTAACAATACGGCCAACACTAAGCCAACGAGCGTGCCGAATATTTTGATATATGTGTACTGTGTAATGTTCATACGCCGCCATTATCGAAACATTGATAAACTGGATATACGTAATCTTCACACTTTATTTAGTCATAAAATCCAAATAGGCAGCCAAATATTGATGACTATTTGATCTATTTGCTGTGCTTTTAAAAAAATTGGGAATGATAAGTACAACACATCAAGAAATGCTAATATATGAAATCGAACGCATCAAAGACACTCGATGGTATGAAAAACACAAACTCTTTAACGTTGATTGACTCAACCTTAACCCATAACGCTCTGGTCGACTTAACAGCCGTATTAAAGCAAGCACTGTTGCAATCTGAACTCGCTCTACAGTCGTCATTAGAAGCCAACCAAACATTGATTGACCCTTACCCTGTCATCCCTCTGCGCATTCTGACTGAAGGCATACGTAGTGCTTACTATCAAAATACCGGATACTCAGCAGATACGTTTTTAAGCCCCTATGCTGATGAGTCCCCCACCGTTTACTACCGCTTGTGCGTCCATACGAAACAATTGCTATCGGATATCGAAACACACATCGAACAAAGCTCGCCAAAATCTAAATAGCGAGTGCGAAGTTGTATAACCCTGTTAAATGTCATGCAGGGATTCCTTTTATGAACACGTCAACATTTTCACCAAACAATCGTCCAATTCAGAAGCCTCAAAATAACAATGGTCCATCGACTGCTAACGTACATTCGATGCCTGCAAACGGACCAAGCCAAAACCAACCTCAGAACCAACCTCAGAACCAACCTCAGAACAACCAAGCGTTAGCGCGATCTGTACCACCAGCAAATAACCCGCAACAGGAAGGAAACAAACACAATCCATTCAAAGCAAATAACCCTGCGCCTGATTCGAATTCGCTGCGCCAGATCCGAGCACATGGTTACAAAGTTCATGGCGGTAAAGCAGCGTTAGAAGTGAAGCCGGACGAAAAGCTGAAGTCGAGCCAACAGGGTATTGTTGATGAAAATGGCGAGCAAAATATTTTCTATACCATTCGTTTAGAAGCTGCCCTTAGTAATAACTCAACTGATCGCTCATACAACTGGAAAGATAAGGTCGCGATTCAACTCACAGACATCGAACTGCCATTGTTCATTGGTGTATGTTTGGGTTATTACCAAAAGATAAGTTTCAGCAATCATGGTGTCGGCGGTGAGAAATCATCGAAATTCTTTGGCGTAGAACACCAAGGTACGAAAGTCTTTTTCCAAGTAGGTCAGAAGGACAAATCGGTCAGACCCGTACCAGTAAGCCTTCCACAAAGTATGCATATTGGATTAATGGCCCTAGAGGTCTACTGCAGAAACTTTCCGGGAGTGGATTCCAATACAGTACTGAACTCAATTTCCAGTATGTGCGGAATGTACATATCGCAACAGACACTGGAGATTAAAGACAAGGTATAAAATCAACGGTAATTATGCACAAAAGCTCCTCGCGGAGCTTCAGGGGAGAGTGCTAGTTAACTATCGGAAACGAACCAGGATCATGATTTTGGATGGGCGACCTTAAACGTTTTATCAAACACGCTGACCATGACAACGTTGTCGTGCTGATACACATACATCGCATTGCCGGTCAGCGTTTTCTCACCTTTATATTCAATAACCCTTGTGTACTTATAAGAACCCTTATCGCTCAAGTCGAACAAAACGACGCCCACCCGTTCACCTGTGGTTGTCTTTGTTTTGGCGAAACCCAGAACATAAGGCTTGTTATCAATAGAAATCGCTGTGTCGATATAGAGTTCATCAAATTGAGTGGCCAACCCATATAGGTACTCTTGTGTCTTCCATTCGACCCGCCCCTCATATCCCTCTTTATAAATTGGCGCTTCAATGTAGTTGAATGAGTTCGGTTTCCCAGAAGACGCAACGACCGTCACCTTCTCACCACTTGTTACTACGGTTGCATGCTCTTTATGCTCCGCTAAGAACGCGTAGTCGTATCCACTTAACCTTGAATAGTCCATCGCCGCATGCCTTATGACATACAGTGACTCCTTCCCATGATTCAAATTCATTAAGACGTACCGACTCGATATGCGTTTGGGATCAGTCAAGTGGATTTCACCATCAATGATCGGAGCTTCGTATGACTTAAGGTTAAATTCATTCAATGACACTGGCGTCGCCGCTTTGAAATACTCACTGGCACCATCAACTTTGTGAGATGGACTGTGGTTAGTATTTACGGGGGGACAATACGCAGCATCTTCGGGTTCACTTGAACAACCAGTAATAACGAAGACGCTCGCAATAAGACAACTGAATAGATGGGGAGATTGGTTCATTGGATCGTCCTTTGAGTAAAGTTACAGAGTCATTCTAATTGGGCGATCCACACTTTATTTCAAATAACGACGCGATTTTGACTTTTTAAGTAGGTTTGTTTTTCTAAACATTTAATCTTTCTGGTGTATACTAATTTTGAACGAGTGAATGACATAAGTTTATTCTTAGTTCCTCCATACAAATCCGACTGGAAGGGGTTCCAGAAGGTCAATCCTCGGATTGAAGTCTTGCAGGAGAGGTCTTGCGAGCACAAGTCTCTTGGAAGGGGTTTCAAGAGCGAGAATGGGCTCATTACGAGCCCTTTTCTTTTTTTTAAAGCACCATCGTCAATCAATCACCGTAATTTCTTCCTTTATTTGAATTCCTGTTAAGTCACTCTTGATAACATCAATCTAATTCACTTTGATTTAAATAGGTCAAGTATGAAATTTCGATTATGTTTTCTTTCAATTTGTCTTACCGCTTCTGGGTTAGCGCATTCAGCAATCGAGGGGTTCGAGTTCACCGATACACTCGGCATATCCAAGCTTGTAAAAACGAACACTGCCGAATCCACGTTAATTAATAACGTCGGCCAATTAGGGGTTCATGTTAGTGCGGGATTAGATCGTCGCATCCGAGTCAATATTCTTCAGAACGGCGTTGCTGTGACCAACAGCACGGGTAACGTGATCACGGTCAATGATTCACAGTCTCCATTCAATAGTGAGTATTTCGGTTCATTACTTAACGTTTCTATTCCCTCAGAAGGCAGTTTTACCGTTCAGGCGCAAACGCTGTCACTAGATGGAGAGGTGGTTAATTCAGAAACCACGAACATCATTAGGGATGTCACGCCACCAGCCTCTGATGATATGTCAGTAAAATACATGTATGGCGGCTATGTAAACTCAATGCTGCCTGCCGGAAGCTGGTATTTATCAGCTCAAATGGGTTCCTATACCTCAACCATCGTTGAAGTCAAAAATGTCTCCGATACATCGGGCATTGATAACATTGAGATGGAAACCTTCACCTTCGACGCCGAAGACAATCGTATTCCATATAAATCGAAGAGCCTTGCCTACACTGAGTCAAAACTATCTGCTGAAATAAACCTTTCAGCGAACTCTACTCTATTCCCAGTTGGTAATGCGATTGATCGATTCCAAACGCGAACAAAGATTTCGGACAAGGCCGGTAATGTCACCTATACCGCCTATCAAGATGTGTATTGGGACTCGTTACGAACGGACACACTAGAGGCTGTTGGTGTCTTGGTTCCAGGGAGTAGCAATGTAATTGGCGGATTAACCGGGTTTCAACCTTATGTGCGCGACATGGAGGTAGATACCAATCCCGTAACGGTCTTATACCGTGTAGCAGATTGGAATTTTCGCGATGATTCTGGGAGCTTCGACAATGCGGGGGGAATCTGGGCTTCTGGAGCTAACGCCGTATACACAGACAGAGGTGACGGGTTTATATATTTTGTCGATACCTCACCCGCTGGAGCCATCGGTATATCATGGCGAAACCAAGCGCATTACCGGAATGTGACTGGGCCAAGTCTTTATAGTGTAACACTCTCAGATAGCGCCCGACAAACTCCTGTCCCGAGATATGGGCAATACTATTATTCGGATACACAAGATTGGGGGTCATGGAGTCGACGTGTGTACAATGATGAACTGCCAGTACAGATCGAACGCATACGACTTTTTGTAAATGCTAGAAGTTATCCTCAAATTGCCTATCACGCAGGGCATTCATGTTCGGTTCCGACAGGGCAAGATGTATGTGATGTTATCCTAAGCTCACCTTGGACAATGACAGCTGGTGGATCGGCTTATTATCACAGTAGCTTCACTGTACGTAGTGAAGACCAGACTTTATCGAGTAACCCTACGTACCCCGTTGGATCATACAATGATAGGTACTATCCATCTGTAGAGGAAACCTCATTTAATGAAGATACCAAGGTCTTATCGGTTCGCGTCGAGCTTACATGCCATACGTGCTACCAAAATAGGATTTACATGGATAGATATGAACTGCAAGATGCCGATGGAAACAAGCTCAATGTCTCGCGATTTAACTCAACGGTCAACAGCACGACTTTTGAAGGCCAATATAATCTAACCGAGCTACCAGAGGGGACTCATGAAGTCTACGTCTATGCAAGAGAGCGCCACGGTCCAGACACTCGTAAACATGCCGTCACTTACGTCAGTGACAAGACCGCTCCATCGATACTCATGGGTTATGATGGAAGCACTTTATCAGATCAGGTGACCGATTTGAGAAAAGTGACCTTTACCGTTTCTGACAGCTCTAGCATCAATGACATTACTGTCTCATTACGTGGTTCTCGTTATGACATTGACTATCAGCTTGGATACTCACTTATTGAAGAAACAGTAAACAGCCAAACCTATCAACTCGAATTACCTAAACTCTTCCCCACGCTTGATGAAAATGAAATCTATTCGTTATCGGTCGTTGCTGCAGACGAATTTAGTAATACCAACTCAATACTCAGAAGTTTCAGTTACAAGCCCGAAAACTTGATTGTCATGGACACCATTGACTATTTAGCGTCGCAAAGTAATACACCGCTGTATTTATCAAATGGTAAACCAATGGCGATCATCCTGACAGAGCGAGCACTCACACTCGAAAACAGTATGTTGGCCACGGGTGACCAGCAGGGTGAAATCACCAACAATGCCTCCTCGGACTTCCCTATTCGAATTCAAACTAAAAACGGTTGGGTTGAAGTCACTCCGGGAGAAACGAAGGACATCGTAATCGACTTAGGCAATGGTGACCCCCTATATGTCGAAGTCTATCCGGTTTCAGATAACAACAATGGACAAGCCGATTTTCTGTTTAATTTGCCGCAACTCAGTTCAGCGTATATCGATTGAGGTACTGGTGCGTCCAGAGCAGTACGTTCGTAATAAAAAAGGAGCTTGACGCTCCTTTAATTGTTTAACTAAACAGAAAATGTACATGCAACGAGCGTATAATCGTCTTTTGCGCCTTTCCGTTCAATACGACGTAATAAGCTGTTAGATAATTTTGTGACATTTTTCATGGTGTTCGGTGAGAATCTAGGGTTTTCCTCCCAGTACGCATGTGCGCCATCACTCATCAGATAAATAGTTAAATTCTGTAGGTCATCAACGTAATCAGAAACTTTAAAGCTGAAAAACTCAGGTTTCATTGGTACAACTTGAGATATAGCTGTTGTGATTAGGTTTTTCCCTGTTGCGTTTTTCAATTGGGCCTTCGTATATAACTTCTGATCGATCAACATTTGATGCTGAGTATGATCTTTAGTTAGTTGGACCAACTTGTTTCCTTGCTTTACGTAAGCTCGACAATCGCCAATATGACCAATTATTATTTCGGTTGAATTTACGTATGCATAAGTGAGTGTTGTTGAAGCCACTTCATATTCAGGGTCATAGTTAGACAGCACTTTAACGTTCGTTAAGATACCTTCGAATAAATCTGGAGAAAGTAAACGAGCCTTGGACAGATGAGACTTCTCTAAATACTCAACAGCAGCCATTGAAGCTAAATCAGAGCCCTTGTAAGAACCAACTCCATCGGCCACTGCAAAAAGAAAACCATCATCACACCTAGTGGGGGTAAGGATCGAATCTTGGTTTACTCTTTTATCAGATTTAGCATGAGTGAAACTACTACATTCCTTTAGCTTTAGCATTATTCGACAACCTCAACAACGTTGGTTATATCTTCCAAAACGAGATCAATATTCGTATATCGAGTGCGTGCTTGGAAATCAGCACATTTTGCAATTATTTTCTGCAAATGTTTATCTTGAACGTCCAACTCTTCAAACACTCTACCTAAAGCAAAAATATCCGTTTGATGCGTGTAGATGCCTGAGTACATCAATTCTGGAGCACAGTATCTCGTAGTACCAAGAATGGTTCCGAAAGAAGTTAGAACCTCAGATGTTGGGTCAGGATCGGTTTTTCGAATTAAACCAAAGTCTGAAATCTTATAGAAGACATCTGGTGTTACCTCACCGTTCAATTGTATGTACTTATCATGTGAAAACTTCAGAATATTAAATGGCTTGATGTCTCTATGTAGGTAACCTTTACTATGAATATGTTGTAAACCTTTACACGTCATAATCATGACATCGAGTTTGTCTTGCTCACTTAGTTCATTTGCTTTAATGAGATCCGCCAAGTCACAATCTGCAAGTTCCATAATAAAGTAAGGTGAATCACAGTCTAGATCTGCGAGGTAGATATCAACGACATACTTGTGTTCACATTTATTCTGACTGAAAACCTCACGCTTAAATCGTTCTTTAAACATTTTAAGATCGTTCTTTGGAGCCAAAACCTTACGCGCATATTGATTAGGTTGTTCACCTTCTTTGTAGTTTCTGACAAGCTCGATTTTTTCGACAAAGCCAAAACCGCCTTCGCCTAAAGGTTCAACAGTTGTAAATTTATAGTTCGCGATAGATAACACGAATAGACCTCAAAACGTTGTCCATCAATTATTGACAGGTTTATTAATATACAAATCATATAGTTGCCGTGAGAATACAACATTTTAAATAAGAGGGCGAGATTACATAGTTCACCTTACAGCAGTGATATCCGCTTTTTTGATTTCGGATAATTTCTGCTTGGTATGAGACATTAGTACTCTCCCACATTTAGGCATATCTCAGAAACATAAATCATCAACGGTTATTACGAAGAAGCCCCTGTTCACATAAGCATGAACAGGGGCGGTAAAGGCGCGTGAGAATATCTAATCGCTTCGCCCTGTTAATCGTCAGTAAATAGTACTGAGGGACGGTATAGAGAACATAAATTGAGCCGTACCTTCCATTCGCTCAGACGGAAACACTTCAACTTCCAAGAGGTCACCTGCAGGCCCAAGATCTACCATCACCGCTTTGGTTTCGCCTGGTAACACATTCACAATACCCGTATCCGCCACAATCGAGATAGCGAAGTCCGAATCCTTACGGTTACTGATTTCCGCTGTTTGTGGACCAGTTGCACGTTGCCCACCTTCAATTATGAGCGGATCTTCGGTGTAAATTCGAGCCAGTGCATTTGATGAAACATCATACAAAGCTTGGTTTGCAGGTACGTAAGGTTGTGCCTCAACAACAATCAGGTTATCTGGCTCATATCCAAAGGATATTTCTTTGTTTTGTACGTTCTTCTGCTCATCTTCAGCGGTAATAATTAGCTTGTACCTTTCTCCTTCCTCATAATTGAGCGTGGGGAATATTTTGGGCTTCGCTACACGAAACAGCCCATCACCATGAGATAGCACCGCCAGATAGACATTCTCTTCAGCATCAGATCCCAACAGTTGCACACTAGTCGGCACAGCCTCACTGAAATCTTCCAAATGGATTTCAAGATCACGTATATCACTCAACACCTCGGGTAATGCTTCGCCTGAATACATAACCTGTATCTTGGGCTTCACAGTATCAATCGTGAACGTTTCAACGCGGTTGGTTTCGTTGCCATACGAGTCAATGACTTTAAATACAAAAGGCACATTCATTTCAACATCTAGAGCAGACACATCGAAGCTGAAATCGTATGTCTGCAAGTCGATCTGATTTGTATGAGAGACAGGGATGTCTTGTGGACCGGCTCCAATGTTGGCCGTTGCCGAAATGGAGCTATATCGCCACATGGAAGACCGCCAATCAAAAACAGTATCGGCATCATACGTTTGCATCGTAATGTTTTGTGCGGCTCCGTCATAATGAATAGAGCGAATGGCGATTGGATTGAAATCCCAATATGTATATAAGTAACCGCCGTGAATGTTCATCGAGCCGTCTTCTTTAGCGGTATAGATAGAATATGGGATATAACCGCGCCCTGTGGCGTAAATATAGTTCGTACTGATATCGCATGATGTCGCGCCGGGGTTCACGTAGCATGAGCCGCCAGCGGTTATGGTGAGCTTTTGTCGATAACTACGTGGCTCAACGAATACTCGCACGGCATTGATTGTATAGGGAACATTCGTTTTCGGTCTGTCATTGGTGATCCACTCACTTGATAAATTGGTTTTGTGCCACACCCCCGTAAATTTCGGTGCCATATCAACCCCCGCAGCGAGGTTGAAATTCAAATCACGATATCGATAAGTCGAACAGTAATGACCCGATTCCGTATAAAAATGGAAGTAGCTGTACATTTGAGGGTAGTTAATGGTCGGCTGGTAATACGCATACGTAGAGTCTGTGTTGCTGACCATATGATTGAGTTTCTTCCAACCATAAGGGGAGTCATTAGTAGCAAATTGTGAGAGTAAGCGGCCATATCTAATCGAGACTGGGTTGCTGTATATCGTCATACCTGAGTAGTACGATTCCCAAACGCCAGATTGCGCGTTACGTACTTCAATCTTATTGGAGCTGGTGGCTGGGCAAGTAAAGTCCATATGTGACGATCGAGCAAGGGTACTTACATTACCTGATGTATCATAAACATCGATTCCAAATTGGTAATATCCGGGCGCAGGGACAAGTCCCGCACCAGTGGTGGCCGCGATAGACCCCGCCACAATCACAGTTTTTCTTTCTAGATTATATTCAACGTCTTTGTATTTCTTGGAACCATCTGGTTGCTTAACCCAATATCTGGCTCGTGAGATGCCGTTGTTGTCACTAATGTCACTCACTTCAAGCTGCTTCGTTGTCCCTGTGTTCCCAAAATTATCGATGTGACCATAATATGCATTGAGAATGTGAACGAACTGCCCACTGATCACCGGCTTAATCGTGTCTTGCACAAATGTATAAGATTCCGTTGAGACGACTGCATTGGATAAATCTAGGTATTCCACAACAACGGTGTACTCCCCTTCGTTTTGAGGCACCTTGCTGAGAACCACTTCCTTACCGTAGAAATCCTTGCCGTCTATGTTCAGTCGATCATGGATATTTATGACAGCGGTCAACTGACTTTCAACTAGACCTGAACCATGTTGCAGTCGAACCTGAATTTTTCTATCCAAACCAGATGAAATCTTAAGGGTCAGCGTGTCTCTTATGTTGACCATGTTCAATTCACGGCCATCGACGCTTTTAGGGTTGCCACTCGTATCGGTAAATGAAACTTGTTCTAGCGCAGCCGAAGCGATTGGAACATTCGTTAGCCCTAAAATCATTGTCATTAAGGAGAGCTTTAGTGTGGTCTTCATTTTCTCTGTACCTTTCAAAGTCAGCCATGCGGTCTATGGTCGAAACAAAGGCATCGGCCATCTCACCGATGTTATCTTCTGTGGTACATAGAAATTCCAATTAATGGCATGATTTTCAGTGATTGTTTTACGTAACTGAAGGTAAAGGGAGAAGATTGGCTACCGCGCTAGGCTTGGTTAAATGAATGACAAGAAAGACCAACGCCGTCAGTCTCGCCATTCATTTTCGAGGTAGAGAAGGTGTATTGTACGTTTAACTTAATCGGATGGGCTTCGAGATCAGTCAGTGTCAGTCGTCGTACTGGTAACGGGCTTTGACCCAGTAGTTTGTGAGTCTATAGGCTTACGCTCAAACTTTAGGATAAACATAAAGACATTAATTCCGACAATGACAGACAGTACTACAGGAATATATTCCATCTCCATCGTTGTCAGTATGGAAGATTGACCAAGTACTTTACTCAATATGAAAAAAACTATACTTCGATATCACTCGACTTGGATTGCTGCGGCAGAAGTCGGAGAAATAACATGGGAAACAGCAAGCATGTTGATAGAGGCTTTTGATTTGGGGGTTTGCGAAACGGAAGAAATTCTACGTAACGGTGTGGTTCATTCACCTTCTATTGCAGAACAGGCGATTGAGATAAAAAATGATACATTTCAGTATCTTGAGAACATAGGAAAGCCCATCAAATTTCCACCAGCAAGACTTCACAATGAACGTTGTGATGAGGTCGTTATTGAAATCTCTGAAACGGTTAATTTCAAAGCTAGGAACCGCAACAAACAATTGAAAATCGAAGTATAACTAACAAGGGGGCGCTCTTTGTTGTTCAATGAACACGAAGGATTGGTGGTATACCAAATAGAATGAATGCCAGCTGATGTTGAGCTGGCAGGGGGATTACAGGTCGTTGAACTTCAACCCTTCCTCTAGAAAATATTCCATGAAATTGTTATCAAAAAGCTTTGAGAATTTACCTTTCGCCTTATCTGTGTGGCAAGGATTTGCTACACCAAGTAAAAGGATTTCGTCTTCATTTTCCCAATGACTAGAATACACAATGCAAGTGTCACTCGTTCTATCGAATTGACGTCGTGCTCGATTCCATTTGCCTTGTTTGGCGCTGTCAAACCATGGACTGCTCGGGTCCCACAAGTGGATATGCCCCAACCCTGCATCTTCAGCGTCTGTCGGATAGGCTAGACTTGCAACACGGCCAAGATATTGAACCGATAGATCATCGTCGTAACTTAAGTGAAGGGCGATATCTTTGCACAAAGCTTCAACGTCATTGAAACCTTGTGCTTTGATTTCTTGTTCAAATCGAGGGGATGGGGTGACGTTTTTCATGCGTTCCCCTAGTGATAATTAGAGACAGTCGCTTGTGTCGCCGCTTTGAGTTTTGCAACTTTATCAGAAGTCATCTCAAAGCTAGTCTCATATTTACCAATCGAAGCCACTTGGAGTTGGCGTTCGATCGACATTAAATCACCAACGGCACGGCGTAGCTTCGCTGTAGCCTTACGAATTTGTTTTGCTGTTTCAACCGCTGGTTGCTCATATGCCGTTGCACGACGACTTAGGCTTTCGTGTTGCGCTTTAAGAATCATCTCAAAACCACGGATATAACCGTCTGCGACCACCAGCTCATCGATAGTTACTTTATCAAAATAGCTCTCAGGTACATCTGATTGCTCAATCTCACTGTAAACTTCTCTAAGCTGTTTAGTTTGAGTGTTGAGTTTTGCAATAATAGACACA
The DNA here is from genome assembly GCF_041468865.1 of Vibrio sp. 10N.286.52.C3. NCBI lineage: Bacteria > Pseudomonadati > Pseudomonadota > Gammaproteobacteria > Vibrionales > Vibrionaceae > Vibrio > Vibrio sp. 10N.286.52.C3. The sequence continues at coordinate 38,402 of NZ_JBFRJM010000038.1, forward strand.
GCCATTTCTAAGCTTTCAGCCGAAACTTGGCGTTGGTCATCTTTACACTCAATTGTCTCTAGACGAAGATCCATAGCTTTAGCAACAGTATCGCCCATTGACGCACTGGCATTGCCACCGAGCGCAGCAAGAATACTTGCACTCATAATTAGCCTCTTCTTCATTGTGACCTCAAAAACATTATAGGAGTAATTATAGAGAGGTGATAAACCTAGCTCATTTCACGGGACGGGAATTATCCATGTCCAAGGCCAGATTACAACCATTCAATATTGCTAACAATCAGCCCATAATGATTAATATCACACCACTCATGCCCATATGTTGCGCAGGTAGCGTTTAGTGCAACAGTAGCAGTAATGGCATCGCGGAATTAACCCGAACCATCGTTGTACGTTAGAAAGCGATTCAGAGCGGTTCTAGGTATAGTTTAGGGAAAATCAAAGGGATATCGTCTTAAAACAAGTCTAAGATTATACGATAAGTGTGATTTATATCACATATTAACGTTAAGTATCCACAATGTCTCTGGTTTTCTGGGAGGGTTTTGTAAATTCGATTGGTGGCTGGTGGCCAAAAAACCTTGCCAAGATAATGATGGACCCTCGCCTTTAAATAGTTAGCTAAACCGATAAAGCCAGTTGACGTTATAGTTTTAGTCCTTTAATGAGTTTACCAACCGCGTCAGCATTGGCCACGAAGAGGCTGCACTGTTCTGAGTAGCATAAACCGATTTTTTGGTACAGCTTTTTGGAGACAGAAGCATCGCAATGCTGGCGGATTATCAATTGCTGCATGCCGATAACTGCGGCTATATATGTATGCGGATTGTCACTCATCCAACGTCTTAGCGTATTAACAGGCACAGCAAACCCACTCAGACGCTCAACCTTGTATGGTATCCCTAAAAGGCTATGAGTCTCATGGTGGTTCGATATTGATAGACTCACCGCGTTTTGCAGAACCGCTTTATATGTCTCCGGTTGTAACTCAATAGCTGTACACGCTGTATCAAACAGCATGGCTTTTTCAGGTGAAGTCTTGCACCAATTTTTCAGACGAGTAATCGATACATGGCAGACATTCGCAACTAAGGCGATGTCGTTTTCCATTTGATAGTTAGACATGTTCGAAGTCCTCTTGTTTAGCTTGATATGCAAGCATGCTTTCTAACGTGTTCGTTCTCTTTGCGGTCTTTTTAGTCTTTTGCTTTGACTCCGACTTACTTTCCAATATTAAGTCCTCATGCACGATTACTGGCAGTTCTAGTGACGCCGGAACAGGCACCTTCTGTGAAGTGTTTGGTAAATTAGCACAGTAACTAAGACGCGTTGAGAGATCGACTTTTGCTACTGCTTTGCTCTTCAATGTCGACCCTTCAGCTGAAATGCCTTTTGCTAAGTCAGTAAACCACTCGATTGCCTTGCTCATTATCTCAAGCTGCTTATCCAGCATCAACTTGAAATTCGTCAGATTAGGTCGTAGGTGAGACGCAGACGGTTCAAACAATGCACCAGCTGTCTGTGGGTGATATTGCTCAATAGCTAACTTATACAAGCCAATTTGATGATCGCGAATTTGTGCTTCATCTTGACCTGATTTCTCTGCGAGTTCAATTTGCTCACGTATTGACTGAACAGCCTGAACCATAGGGCTCCACTTTTGAATAGCAGCTGTAGCCGTAGTGCTGAGATCGCTCATGGCTTTTTCAGTAACACGAGCAAGGTGGGATAAAGAAGACGCATCCAGTGAAATTTGGTTTCTTTGCGATGGGGTCAGCGCCATGCGTTGCAATTCATTAAATGAAGACAGCGCATCTTGATTGAGCAGTAACCATGCTTTGTATGCCGCTGCCCTTTGAGTGTGACTAATCTCGTGAGTATTAAACTGGACGTTAAATATCGATGTAGATAACGTATCAAACCCTTCTTCCACATATTGGTGAGCAAGATTAAACAACTGTTGAACCTGAAGCAGTGACTCTTGATGTGGCGTTCCCGCATGCAAAGCCGCCTTTACCTGCTTCCTTTGCTTATTTCTTAGTTCACGCACAACACGAAGTACACCCACTTTATCCATCCTGTGTTGCTTCATGGTAATAGCCCAAGGCTGTTTTTGGATTTCCTCAACAGACATTGATTGATAGTCCAAAGCGCCGAGTTCTGCGAACAATTGAGTACGCTTGAGAAGTTCACGGTACTTAGCGATATATGAAGGTGACACGACCACGCCCCCCATCGTATTCAACATTTCAGCTGGACACGTTGATATAAACTTTCTTACTGGGCCACGATGACGGAGCGCACGAGCTAAATGTGAATCATGTACATCCAATGCACGTTCAAAGCCACCCAGTCTCTTAAACATCTCTATGGACTGTTCGGTGACGGCGATTTTTGCACCATCCACCAGCTCTCCATGGCAGTTAATGAGCTCAGTTTGCACGCTAACTTCTTTTTCATATGCATACCCAAAGTCAACATTAAGGCCATTTAACTTATTGGCATGGGCAAGATGTAAGCGCGAATCTACTGACAATGGATAGAATTTAACGCGGGTATTCGATTTCGTAAGCTTACCATTTTGAGTTCGTACTACTCGCTTTGTGAAATGGGCTTTTGCTGACACCTTTCTCGGTTTCTCGTTATACGCCACACCTAGCACCGCACTTTTTAAATACGGGATAGAATGAGTAAGTAAAGTCGGTTTCTTTGAAGGAAACTCAGTAGCGAGGGCTTTGTTCACGAATTGCTGGGCAGATTGTAAGCTTACGAACTCACGTTGAACTAATTTATCGGAGATCGCTTCCATTACATTGTTGATGCGATTAGTGGCCAACTCAGTGAACGTGGTAGATAGATACTCTGACTCAAAAGACTTCGATACCAATTTTCCGTCAATGCGTACCTTCCCCATTTCGGGCGTACCAAAGGTAACAGACCCGATATCGACCAGATGCACTTCACCTTTGATGTTTGCACTCAGCTGATACTGGCCATCGTCAACTTGCGTGTCATTGAATGAATGTGAAACCGACATTTCCACTTTGACTGGCGTATTGTGTTGGGGATAACGCTCAAGCGTGCAATTGTTGAAGCCTGCTTCGTTAGTGATATCCGAGGTATCAATCGGGCGTCGCCAATACGACAGCAGCGCACGGTGGTTGGCCACATAATGGTTCGGTTCCTCTTTTTTGAACACAGGCATCATTACTGCTTCAGGGAGAGGATATTGCGGGTCAACTAACTTGATGGTCTTCCCCGTTTCCGCTTCCCACTCTGCATTGGTTTTCGGAAACGGAATCCATGACTCAGGTCTTAAGTGAAGATCACGCCAGATAGCAAGTGGTCTAAACGGAAGGCTTGCTATACCGTCAATGCCCCAGCGATAGCTTAGGTACACTGCGTGACGTTCAGAGAATAGTTTGATTTGTGGATTCACCGCTTGAGCTTTATACATAGCCAAATAACCACGTCTCGCTTTCGCATTCAATGTCACATCATTTTGGATTTCTATGATGCCGGGATGTGTGTGCTCTTTGCCTTCGGCCACAAGTTGACGAAATTCTGCAGCCCTTTGCTGTGAAAGAATTGATAATTGGGCAAAAAGTCTGACTAACTTCTCCAAGTAGCGCGGCTTTAAGACGTTGGGTTGAAGCGCAATTCTGCCATAGCCTACACTGTCATATCCTTTGGCATGTAGAGCACGAGCTCTCATGTTCGCAGATAAGCGGAACATGTAATCACGCAAACGTAAGGCTTCCTCTTGACCGAGGATATTCCATCGGTCTTGTTTAGCCAAACTTGTTTGAGTTTTATCAATGCTGCCAACTTGAGTACAGATCAAGCACCCATATCGAGCTTTACCTGAACACCCAGCACCATGTTTTTGTCCGACTGAAATCTCACATGCTTCTTGCGCGGCATTTCCATAGATGGCCAACAACAAAGCAAAGTCGGGCATGAATGCAGGAATAGCATTTTGAATACCAGGGAGGTTCTTCGTCAAAGGCTTCTTTCCGGCTAACTCTAAGGCCGTGAAGACTTCATCCGTTAACCAATCGCGGATAGGTGCGTACTGGTACAGTTGGAATTTACTGACATCAGTTTGTTCCACCAGCTCCGCCTTGAGTGCATCGATGGTCTTGTTTGCAGTACCCTGCTTCTTCATATTACGAGTACGACGAGTGCTTTCATCTTTTACGCGTGAGCCCGAAAAAGAGATAACCGGTGATGACGCGTACTGCTCCATGCCTTCCATACCTTCAAATCGATTCAACATGGTTTTAATGTACTTCTCGGAAGGGATCAGCTTCAAAATTACAGTGCAGTCGCCGGACATAGACGCATTCTGAATCACTTTTTGTGCCGACAAGTAACGATTGGCGTACTCTTCATGAAAGTCAGGAGCCACACCATCATAGAAAAGGTTAATGCCACACTCCTTCGCATAGGCTTTCAAGAACGGAGCCGCATACTCGCTGTACATCTGCATAGGCAATGCTTTTTACACCAGGATTAACGGTGCTTATCATCAGTGGACGTGAGGGTTCGATTTTTCCTTCCGCAATGCTCTGTTTGTAAGCTTCAATCAAGCACAGTGCGACCAATGTGCTGTCTTTCCCCATACTTAAGCCTTCATGACAAATATACTTCTCATCAGCTTCGATCAGGCTACGCGTTTCTCTCACCGTGTCATTGAAGCGATCAATAATCCCCATATGCAGGGCATACAATTGACTGCTTAATGCGTCTTGTGCTGTCGATACTAATAAAGTCATGTCCGATTCCCTAAGTCATCTTGAATACCTTAACTATAACGTGCATAGATAATAATGAAAGTTTATCCCCCCGTTTTATGGGAGTTTTTTCTTTCATTTTATACACAGGGATAGTTGTTCTACATAGACTGAAAATAAATCCAGTGAGGACAACATTATGAACGCGAAGACAGATTTCAAAGTACCATACACACCCAATCATGCGCTCAATGGCAAGGACCTAGAAGTGGTGTTCTTTGTCGGTGAAGAAGGGATCAACAAGTATGGCTTTCGTACGCTCGAAGGCATTCTGTTGACCAAAGAGTTAGCCGACCATTTCAAAAATGAAGAAGGTTCAGACAAGATACCTGCCCACTTAAAACGTCAACGTGATCTCGAAAAGTCACGCAGCGAACCGCTCCAAGACTACTTTCGAACCCGCGATAATACCGTATTGCCCGGACTGGCGATTTGTTTAAGCCACCTTAAGGATGAAGAAGAAATCATTGTAGGTAACCGTAAGATGATTAAAGCCGTGATCCCTGCCGACTGTGATCGGCATATCGCAGACGGTCAAAACCGCAATGAGCTATTTCAAGTTTTATTGACCGAAATGCCTGAGCTTGCAACGCAAACCCTGAGCGTGAAATTCCTTGTCTCAGATACCGACACACTGGAGCCAGTGACAGAGCAAATAAAGCAACTATTCAGTGATTATCACTACAATCAGAGAAAACCAACAACGAGTCAAAACCTCTACTTCGACAGCAGCAAACCTTACAGCCGGTTATTACGTCGATTTCTGGATTTAGAAGTAAACCAATTCACCTTATGGGACCTGATCTCGGTAAGTGGAAAACTCACCAACGGCCAACTTTTCATCTTAAAGCAGCTTCAAGATTTCTTAAACATTGCCAGTGCTTCCACAGCTGCGAAAATAAATGCATTACTCACCAAGAACCCTGAAATGGCAGATCAGTTGTTCAACATGCTCAAGCCTGCGCTTACGAGCGTACTAAACGCTATGCCAATTGGTGAAAGCGATCCTGAGAATGACCCTATGTATAGCAAAGCTATTTATTTCTACGGATGCGCGTGGGTTTGTCGCTCCATCATCGAAGAAGGTATGTCTAATGGTACGGCACCAGACTGGACTGCTCTAGAGCGCTTAAAAGCACTTCCGTTACTCAACATGAAAGACAGCTGGTGGACTCAAGCAGGCGTTGTGCAAAAGCTACAGTTAGACAATGCTAAAGAGCCGAAATACAGAATGCAAAAAGGTTCAGAGAAACTGATGGGCCGACGTCTGTGCAAAGTCTGTGGTATCTACCCGTGTGATGAAATTTAGCCTTTGGAATAAACGCTAAGGAGAGAGATTATGGAACTGAATTTACAAGCCTATCGCTGCCCGTCTGCAATGACTCAAGCTCGACTTGCTATAACTATGGCTCATTCAAGTAATGAATCCCTATGGCTTCACTCCATTGAACCTATGCTAGAGCATCATATTAAGGCTTACCTTGCTTCGGAATACCCTAACGCCACTCTCGCTGTGTTTATGGCCAAAGAGATAACAGAAGCGATGCAAAACGAATGGTTGTCTGATGACAGTTTGTTTGATGAAGATGACTTGGATGGGGCGACAGTTCAGTGCTTGTACTGCATTTCATTCAATGAAAACGTGGACAACCTGGCTATACCCATCCAATAAAAAAGGTGCATCTAAACTGAAGAGTCTAAATGCACCAATAACGACACAAGGACGTTCTTATATCGAGGTCATAGTCTTACCAACGCACGACCATTTGCGCTGTGGCGGTATCCCCAGAATCATCATAACCAACAACCGTCACTAACTCTGATTCGCCCGGTTGTCTTAACTCTGAAATCCGTTTACCGATATTGCGACGCTCGTTATCACCAACTGTCCAATCGTATTTGACCATTTTACCATCTAAGTCTTTACATTTTGCTTCGATACGGGCGGTCTTCGAGTACATACGGTAATCGATAGAGCACGTCGGTGGTTGGTTTGGCACCACTTCAATTGGAATGATCGCTTCCGCTTCTTGACCGTAGTTAGTGAGAATTTTCAATTTCAATTCATGGTCACCCGTTAATAGGTTCTCAATATTTGCTGATGACTTCTCTAACTCAGGTTGTAACTCACCATCGACATACCATTGATAGTCTGCCACTCGGTCTGATGGGTGACCACCTCGAATTGTCGGACGGACATTAACATCAAGTGGCGAACGTTGATAACTGTTACTATACCGTGCAGTTAAATCCACAGTGATCGGCTCAGGTTCCAATACCTCCACATATTCAGTAAAGGTGTCGTAGTTACCGCGATCATCTTCTACCGTAACCGAAATTGGGTATATACCCGGTTGTTTTGCGGTAAATCGCGCTCGATGTCCGTAATCTTTCGTCAACTCCAGTCGGCCTTGTCCGTTCCACTCATACAAATAGTACTCGCGTAAATTCGCACCAATTGGACGTCGTAACCAGATCTCAATCACTGAAGGTGCAACGAGCACACGCTGTTTATACGCCACGTCGAATTGTGGGAACTGATACTCCCATACACGAACCTTATGATCGAATTCCGCATACGTTAACGCCTTGGCATCTTTAACCCACGCACGCAGTGTGAATGTATGAAAGTCAGCTCGGTCCAAATCATCATTCGTTGGAGTAAAGTCCACAACATTCGAATCAACAATGGTTCCGTCTGGTCTTACCCATTCAATTTCAAGTTCGGAGTCCATATTGGAATACGGTGTATCGACATCTCCAACCAAAGTTAACGTATCGGTGGTTTCAACATCAGTATCCCCTTTCACTCTTACTCGAACAGGTTTCGCTCGCTGAGAACGTACTGAGCGGTATTCTGTTGCCCAGCTGTGTTCATCGGTTTCATAACCAAGATACGCCGCTTTTGCGATAATCTTGTTGCTGCCTTCACCTGTTGCAGTGTATTCGAGTGTACTACCGCCTTCAGTGAACGTGACTCCACCATCAATAGACCATTTAATAAGCATATTACCGGCATCCGCCTCTTCACCTTGATCAAGAAGCGTGTACGTTCTTGTCATACCGGTGATCAGGTTTGCTGCCCCAACTAGTTCAGTTTGTGGCACTCGGTACGCCATGATTTGTACGACGTCCGTTTCTGCTATCTCCCCTGTGAAGCGATTTGGAACATGACCTTTCACCAACCAAATACCTTCTACTGCGGTACTGAAAGAAAAGCGCTTACCAGGTTCTCCATATAGATTCCACGTACTGCCATTGTCTTCCGATATGTACCATGACACTTCACCAGAGGCGTCTTTGTCATCACGGGTAAGATGTTGATATTGAATTGCCGCATTCATCGGTACAGAACCCGTTATACGCAGTGTACGCAGTTCACCTTCGATTGCCGTTCCTTTCATGATTTTCAATGTCCCGCGTTGAGAGCGAACCATTGAAACATAATTTTCATTTGGCGATTTTAGTTTCGCTTGTGCATAGAATCGAAGGTCACCGATGTCATCTGATGAGAAGTTTACATCAAAGTCATTCACACCTGATTCGTTCATATCTTGCCAATCCGTCAGGCCATGTAGGTTCTTCTCTTTGTCCATGACAGCAATTCGAACAGACCAATCACCAAGCTCTTCAGATTTGTATACGACATCTCGGTAAAAACTACTATACAGCCCAAATTTCGATTTAACCTTGAATGTGTCAACGGTGGACGTTTCACGAGAAGTTTGCTCAACCTTGAGCCTTGCTCGTGTAGAAGGAACCGCATAAGTCTTCACCGCACTCTCAACTACTTGTTCTGGTAAACGGGCGTAATGAACTTGAACGGCATAATCATCCATCTGCCACAAATCTCGGTGGTTTGCACTGTTTCTGTCTGTGATTACCTTAGTGATAGTGTGCTCGGTGTATCGGTTGGACTGTTTGATGTATTGGCTTTCTAAGGTTTCACCATTTTTAAGGAGCGTAATGTAAATAGGCGACGCCGCTGATTTAACTCGATATCTCCCGATTCTAGATTGCCCCATCTCAACCGCATATATGCCATCTTCAAACATACCGTCGTCGTCGAAGATGATCTCTGGAGTATCTGGGGTATGAACGATTAGGCTTGTATCGTCGACTTTGATTAAGTTTTTTCGGCCTTCAGAGTCATGGATATAAATCTCAGCTTCCACTGTCGCAGGACCCGTATTTTCAAATACACCAATCAGCTCAGGGCTCGCAGTATCCCATGCTTCTTCCAAACCTTGAGGGATGACTGTCCAGTTCACGGAACAAGTCATTTGAGTCGGGTTTTTGATCCCTTGTACCGCCTCATGCTCTGACTTGAACATTCTACAAGCTCGACCTTTCGTTTGTGCGAATGTGATGTCTTGGTTCTGCACAAGTGCCACTTTGCGGTCACTGATGTTGTCGTATTCGAAGTCTAAAGGTAAGAATGAAATGGAATACTCTCTTTGAACTACGTTGTTGTTCCCGTCCTTACCACGCACAATGACTTTATGAACGGTATTAGACTCCCATGGGGTTTCCATTTTGATCGCACGAGCCATCTTGAATTCACCAATATGCTCAACGGGTACGCCATCAAGCAAAATATCAGTGATTTCATTCTCAATACTGGTTTCATCTTGCACGGTGAAAATCATATGCTCCATGAAGTTGATTTCATCACCAGTACTAAACAGCGTGTCATTGTTGTACAGACGAATCTCAGGAGGTAAACGGTCTAACTGCATTGCAGTCACTTCCTTGTCACCTATGTTTGCAAATCTATCTAAGGCTTTTATGTTGCCTTGATAAAATCCATCTACCACTGAACTGAGCGGAATTCGATAGACAAACTTGTTGCCAATCTGTTGAGGGATACCAAAGCTGTCTACTGTCTTCTCGGTATAGGTAACGTATTCATTTCTGAATAAATCGCCTATATCCCTACCCTCTAGCGTAACAAAATCGGATACACCGACATGATCTGTATGCTCTTCAAAGCTCAAACTAACCTTGGATGGTAACCACCACTTATTTGCTGTATCGGTACTGTGCGGCGAACTGAGAACGACTACAGCTTCATTGTTTTGGACAACCACCGTTTCTCCACCAACATCAATCGAAATATCATTGCTAGTGGTATCTCCGACAGCTTTGACAGCATACTGCTCAATAACGGGCGGTCTGTAATCCCACGCGTATTGGATCTGACTGTTCGGGGCTGATACGACATCGTATTTATCCGAGACTTTTAATGCTGTGGTAAGTTGCCCTGTCAGTGAATCGTCACCAGATAGATGAAAGGCAGAAATGGCGACCACGCATGAATCTTGGCCTTCAGGCACCTCACACGATTCACCAAACTGAGTTAAGGCCACCACCTGATCAAATGGACGAGGCTCGACCTCAACAGTAATTTTGCGAAGTTTTTCATTCTTATCGTGCGTAATGAAGCTCAAGCCTTGATATTGAGCTGAAGTAGTGTCCGTGGTGACATTTACAATCACAGGCGGAACGGGTTCAAGGATAGTGTAGGCCACGCTGTCTTCAATCAATGTGATGCGTTCTTTCTCAATACCATTGAAGTAAGAAATGCGATATGAACGGTAATGCTCTCCTGCAGCTGCGGTAGGTCGACCATCGAGCGCTAATCCATTCGCATTCCAGCTCGGGTCGGTATCACCTGTCCATTCGAAGAAACACTTTAGATTGCTACTGTCAGACGTATACGCTTCTTCTCGCACTGTTTCTAATCTACAACCAGATGCTGCGGCTTCTTTAGCTAAGGCTGAATACTCTTTCACGCCACGATAGATTTCATCAGGGTAAGTAAACTCTACTTTTGGCGGCACACTCGTTATGGAACCGATGATGTACACTGATTTCGCAACAGCAGCAGTCCCTATAACTGTTAGTGAACAACTAATAAGAATTTTGATTAACTTGTTCATAGTGCTCTTCAACTCCAAACGCAATTTCATTGGGATAGGTTAAATAAGGTCGAGAGCAATTTTTGAAATTAACAAGCCTATTTTTGAAGATTAAAGTTTTTCTCGCGGCATTCATTGTAAAGGAGGGATTTGGATTGTTACCCCTTCACGACTATGAAGGGGCTGAATGAGAATGAAGACTTATGGTAAAAATATATGGATTAATAAACCTGGCGCGACCGCGATACCGAACGTGAATAAGGACAAGTATAAGTCCGTGGCTACATATGCGCCGATGTCTTTCTTTTTATCAGAAGAAGATTGTGCATTTTTAGACAGGTGTTTAGATATTTCCGTTCCAAACTTTTCAGACAATGGATGACGTCGATTTGACTGATAAATCTCAAAGACAAATTTATCAAAATGCATGAGTTCTTGTAGACGACATTTGATAAACGGGGAGACAAGACAGTAGCATACCGCCACCAGTAAAAAGCAAATTATTGTGAGTGACATGCTATTCAATGGGTTTGTCAAAAAGACAATTATCCCCAATTGAAGAGAGATGTATCCAACAAGAAAATTTAGCGTCTTCATTCCAATACCTCCACCACAGGACTATTCACAAAGGGATCTGGCATGGAAAGCAACAACCGCCCCCCAGTTGCATTGAGCAATTCAATATTCAGCGGTTCACTTTCATCATTTGTCGCCCTGACTCCATATGTCATGGTATGGCTTTGGTCTTTAAAGGAAGTTTGATACGCAAAAAAGCAGGTGGCATTTGACGCCTCAGACTTACAAACTTTTGTTACCAAATTCACTGACTGCACCCCACCATGAGCGACAGCAAAATCAGGCCACTGAATCGCCTTTGAATCTAGTGTTGAGTTGTCCATTGCATACAGGTTTAAAATATACTCGCGTGATGATTTTTCCATCATCGTGTAATCACTGAATCGATTCGCTCTCGTTGTCCACATCATCACGGTAACAATAGTGATTAAGGCCACAAGTCCACACACCAGAAGCCATGTCACCTTCACGTTTTTGCCTGATTTTTCATTACATTGGTTAGTACTCAACATCCATAACCTCACTCATTCTAATTGCTACTTGAGACATTGGAGCCTTGGAGTCCGTTGTTTGCCTCTAGCACGAACGAATAGTCTTCGATGGACTTAGACCACTTATGTAAGTCCGAACAATCAAGACTCTTCAAAGCATAATTTTGCAATGAGTGAGCAAGTGGGTGTTGGACTGCAATGGAGATCGCCACAAATTGAAGCCCAGTAAGCTCCACAGACGTTTCTACGACTGAATCATAAGGAATGTTACATTGGGCGGAAGCATAGCGTGACAAATAGGCGATGGTGTCCCCACACTCCGTTCCACACGCTTCTTTGTAACGACTGATTATGTCGTCACTGGTGTTAGCCATAGCTGAACTCATGAAGACCAAAGTGCTTAAAACCATAGTTAGAATTTTCATTGCATAGTGACCATTGTTGGGGTGTGATTTTCATTGTAAGGAGCGGTAGAAATAAGTTTTTCAAACAAGGAAGGTAATTTGGACTTTAAATTGACAAGCAGGTTTTGGAGCCTGCTTGCCTATTTGGGAGATCATTTGCATAACTTATTTTCTTTCAAAGAAAGGACATTGTTATGCGGCGTTTTCGACTTGTTCTTCGTCTTCATTTTCCAAGTCATCCATGTCAGTCGCAAATGACTCGACCCGACGCGTCTCTAAAATTTTATCGATGGCTTGGTCTTGGGTGTACCCCCGTTCCATCAGAGCCGCTAATTCCATTTTGTCTTTCGGGTCCGTGGAGTACATCAGCAGCATTGCAGGAGGCGCGTAAAAACGCACAACCTCTTTGATGTCATCACCAATTTGGAAGAAGATTTCTGAGTACCTATTTTTACGGGTCCTAATCGATTTGAGAATTTCGAATTCTTGGTCTGACAATGCCACCAGCTTGTCATTTTTAACTTGATTAATCGTGTCTGATTTCTGATACAGGAAGCAACGATATACACAGTTGGCGGCTATGGCTTTACCTACAGATGAACCATACAAGTCACTCAACAATTGGGTGATAATCCAAGCACTAGCATCCACCTTCCTAAAACGCCTAAAGGCACTCTCAAGGAACGATGATACTGGGTTAGCACCTGTGGACCCTTGCTTTTCTTGAAGGAACTCCCAACACTCATCCACAATGAAGGCTTTCGAACGACGCTGAGAACCGGCTTGAGCATCACCCAAGAAGAAATGTTGGTAACACAGGTTGATGATCTGCATTAAGGCAATTACCTGCAATTCCGGTTGCGACTTCAGCTCTTCTAATTCACAGACAATGAATGGGTTGTCCAGCGTTGGGGGCGGCTTATTGACCGTAAACATATCGCCAAACATTTCGCCTTCACGGAATGGTTTTAACTGTTCACCAATGTCATTCAGCTCTTGACGAGAGCTCGCAGAACACATATCAGCGAAGATCGTGACACTTGAGTCGCGACCATGCTTATCCCACATCAATTTCAAAATGGTCGTCATACCACGCTTCTGCAACGTCGTGAGCGTACCATTGGGCTCTGCCATCACCGACAGCATTTCCAAAATCATACCAGCCTGCCCTTCCTTACCACTGAACTCAACAATGGACGGGAAAGGGTTGAGTGAGAACTTCATATCTTGACCGAAACTGATAAATTGACCATTCAACGCTTCACACAAACGGTAGTAGCTTCGACCCACATCGATAATCATTGCCATACCACCATCGCGCTTGGCTTCAGCAATATGTTGAGCGGTCTTCATCAGCTTATCGATTTCTGACTTGGGTAAATTCATCATGTTCCATAGATGCTGGCTTGGCATCTTGCCTGACCCCAATATGCACGTCACAATGTATTGGACGAGAACCGACTTGCCCGAGCCCGACTCCGCGACAACGATACCGTTCATTGAGCCATCGGTTTCAAAAGGATTAAACCCAAACATCGACATGTCTCTGGTTACAAAGGGGATCACAGGTTTACTTGGTGAGTTGCCAGATGAACTGGAAATTATCGGGCTCATGAACGCGCAGACATCAGACGGTACTAAGTTATAGCGGTCTAATCTTTTGCGAGTCACAGGGTCTGGTGCGAAAGGTAATGAATGCAGGAACATAGGTGGAGTCATGTACTTGTCTTCTTCCAATTCGAATCCTGCAGGGGTTGAAGCTACTTTCTTGAAGCGTGCAATCTCCGTCTCTAAATGCTCCTCATCATCACCAAAAATCATAAACTGAAGATACGCATTCACCATCTTCGACTTCTTTTGCTCAATTTTGGTAAAAGCTTCATCAAAGTCAGCTCGCTGCCAACGAACAGTATCATTCCAATTTACTAATTTGTTGTTTGCCTGCATTGTCATGTATTTACGGCGACGCTTAATCTTACCCTCTTCTTTTTTAGAGTTAGGGTAATGGACATTCAATACAATCATGAAGTTCGACCATGCTGTAGAATGCCCATATCGCCAATCACTAAAGACATTCAGCATGTCACCAAAGCCCAGTGTTTTTGGGTATTCTTTGGGAGTAAGCATCGATATAGGCCGCTCATCAATGATGACCTTCGAATCGGTAAACTCGATTTTACCGCCCTGCTCCTGAACTTGATCTCGGGGCATGTAGGCTTCGTTTTTATTAACGTCTCCTTTGCGCCAAGTTGACGAGTCCTTTCTGTTCATGAGCCTTTGCATGAAGTGTAGCCAGCCCCACTGATCCATCGGGGTACAGAACAAGCCGACCTTGTTCAATGACTCTTCTGTATCAGTACGTAGATTATTGAAGTGTTTAAGTTCCTTTTTGGTAGGCACGCCAAAGTTGCCTTTGATTGGAACCTTCACTACGAAGTAACAATCAAACATGCGAGCTCGACAGTCGCTATCACCAAACCCTGATTGTGATGATTGCTGGAAGTGGTTAATCAGCCCCTTTGAAATCGAATTCAGTCTGTCGTTTGCCTCACCTGTTTGTCGACCTCCGTGGTACATAGAAAAGCTATTGGTGAAAGGGCTTAAATTATCATTCGCCCAAAACAAGACCTGAATAAACGTGTCTTCCGGCCAATCGGCCTTATAGATTTGTTCTAATAGCTCCTGTAACTCATCGTTAACGGCTGGCACCGTTTCAATCTTGTACATTAAGCCAATGTAACTGTCTTCGAGCTCGAAATATTTGTGCTTTCGGTTGTAGTCCAAGACAGGGAGAAGATCGCCAAATTTGGAGTTTTCGAATTGCTTAAAAAATCGTGAAATCGCACCCATGATATATGCCCCCTTATTGACGCAGTTGATCGATTAGCGAGTTCGCATTACTTCTCGCATTCTCTCTTAACTCAGAGTCGCTGATAGCCGGTCTTGCATTGCGTGACTCGACGCCAATCTGACCATCATCATTCACATCGTAGTTTTGCTCTTGGCTTTCCTTTCTGACATGGAAGTTGACGTATTGAGAATCATTGGTCTTAGCGCTTCTATCGACGACCCAAGTTCGCTGTGTTGCTTCGATGAATCCATAACCAGGGATCTGTAAGGTTTCTTTGTCTGTATATGGACGCACCAATGTACGAACAATATCGGCAGGCTTTCGCATGGCTAGGGGTTCTGGAGCCGGAAGAAGTAAATGCTGATATGCCGCTTCGGGTGAAGCTAACGCTGGAGCTTGAGAAAAGTTTGCGTGTTGTTGGGTTTCATTCACTGATGCTGAGTCAGCCTCAATGTCCGTTCCGTATTTTTCTTTGTATTCTTTCCCTGTGATGGTTTCGCCATCTTCGTCTGTGACCATGACACGTTCGTCACCTGTCGCCTTCGCATAGTCTTCAGCATTGTTATAGACATTGGTTAGCTCATAAACTTCTCGGACGGACGCACACGCTACACCACTTTTCGCGCCTGGACACACGCCCTCTTCTTCGCCTACGACAGAACAACCGGCTAAAGTAAGCAGCGCAAATGAGATAAATATGGATTGTTTAATCATAGGTCGATTCCTTCTACGATAATGGACGTGAGTTGAGCCTTACTCGTTGGCAGCCCGATAATGGAAGATGTTTTGTTGTTGAAAAATGCAGGAAGCCCAACACGGCCCGGACTCATTATCTGTAGAGACGCGTAAGTTGAATTCACTTTGGTAATGGCTTCTTTACACTGGCTATTTGGTGGGCGGGGGTATTTAGCTTCAGACCAAGTGCCTTCATATAAGGCGTGCAGCGCTTTGTCCGGATCATCGGAACATTGGGCTAACAACGTATTTTCATACTCCTTATCATCGAAGACAGGCACGATTGCTATGCGGAATCTTTTATCAGGGTGCTGCTTCTCAAGGATCTCTACGAAGTCACCGCAATGCTTACAACCCGTTGGTGCAATAAAGAGGGTCCCACCAAAAACTTTGGCTAATGGGTTTAAGTTAAACCCCGCAAAATCTTCTTCTGGGTTGATTTTCATTTTCTTCAAGTCGACATGGGATGCCGCGTAAAGCTCTTGTGGGGAGTTTACGAATTTGGTGTGAACGGTTGAGAATAATGAACCGCCCTTGATAAGAAATTTTCCATCACCGGTGGCCAGTAACATTTCACCGGTATCCAGCTCCATCATAATTAGCTTGTCGGTTTCAATTTCATAACTTGAAACCACATTGATGTCGGCATTGAGGAAATCTTGCGTTGGGGGTTCAGCTGCGACTTGAAGGCTGGCAAGCAACCCTAAGCCCAACATACCTTGAATTTTGTTTGACCATTTCATAGCAACACTCCTAGTTAGTACCAAGAGTTTGCCAAACTTAGATCTGCATAATTTAAATTAGTGAGCCTTATTTCACGGCTTAATTGAATTTTATTGGTGACAAAGGTGAAGTGTTACATCAGAAAAGGTATTTAAATTAACGATAATCAGGGGATGAGGTTCACTTTCCCACAACTAACTATCGCAAGGTATAGTGTTGTTTAACTCCGCCTTTAGAGCTTGTATTAAAGCAAGAACAAATCGCTAATATTCATCGCACAAAATAACGTTAGATGGTATTTCAATGTCACAACCATCTTTATCTTCAATACTTATGCCGCCGAGGTGGAAATTGATTCCGAGGTAAAACCGCTCTAAACATGCTCGACCTCCTGCGTTAGTTCCTTGACCAGCAACTTCGACGTCCACATATCGATATTCGTTGTTAAATTCATCAAACACTTTTTGCCTAGATATCAAGCGACCCGTTTCATAGGCCATTATCTGACCTCGAATGCCATTTCTATACTTGGGCTTAACGTAGACCATTTCCAAAACGACTCTAATCGAATAGTACCCATCATCGTTATGTTCAAACTTACTTAAGCTGCAAAACCCGATCAATTCTTTTGGGTTTCTAGGGTCGACAAAGAAAATGAGCTCATAGAGATTCGGGTCAAGAAAACAACGTACATTAATCCCTTTCTCGCTTTCCGGTATCGACTCTCTTACACTATCAAGAGTGAATAGTTGGTTTTGAATTGGTATTGAAACCATCCAGTTATGTTCTACAATCTCAGTTTGATTAATTTGTGTATTGAAAATATCCCCGAAACTGTAAGTAGATCCGCACATTGTTTCAAATTGAATTTTCAATTGATGGAATAAATCAGAGTACTTCAATTTATCCATATGCTCTAAAGTAGAATCATCCAGATCAGAATAATTTTTGTATTTAATTAGCATAATGGTGCTCTCCGTAAATTGCTCATGCCTGACTGTCATTTATTGAGCGTGATGTCAGTTTCAGAAATTAATTCGTTTAGGTTTCTGATCCCTTTCCTGTCAGTCTTTCTAAGGTATCGGTTAGCAGACCAAGCGATAATTGTTGGTCGACCAAGATGCATTTCGACGTTCCTGACTGATTGTTGCCATTCTTTAAGTCCCCCATACCCCGTAATTGCAAGTCAGCCTCTGCCAAACTGAACCCATCAGAGTGATTGACCAACAAATCCAGTCGGTCTATGGATGGCGTTTTGAGTTGGGTAGTAGGCAGTAGGTCACAATGCCCGATACCTCCTTCCCGCGCTACGCGACCTCGGATCTGGTGCAGCGTAACCACACCAAGATTTTCAGGGTTCAGCACAACGACATAGTTCAGTTTTGGTATTGTGATCCCAACCTCAATCAATGTGGTCGCAATCAATATTTTCCCCTCACCCGACTTCATTGCATTTATGGCAGTCTCATTGTCTTGTTTAGACAACCCACCATGGGACAATTTAACGATGTCACCATACATCGCTTTCCAGTCATCAAAGAGTTGTTCAGCACTGGCTCTGTGTGAAACAGCTTGAGCTTTGGATTCACCTTTCATGGTGCTAATGATTAACACCTTGTCACCACGATTGATGCGTTCTTCAACTCGACAGATAACCTCATCGATTTGGGTATGCTCGTAACGGGTAGTGATCACTTCTCTAGGTGTGTGGTACTTGGTTAATTTGAAGTACGGCAGCATGCCAAAACTCATCATCGCTTGCGTTCTAGGAATGCACGTCGCACTCGACAACAACAGATGTGTCCGGCCATGAGTTATTAATGTGGATTCTTTTTGTTCAAGCCCCATTTTTTGCTCTTCGTCGATCCACAGTAGGTCGATAGGCATATTGTTGTGATGATGGAGCAAAGCCGTCGTACCAATCACGACACGGGTGTCTTCTGTCATCTCGTTGATGCATCGATAGCCTTTACCTACGAAGTTGTCATGCTCACTCTCAGACAATAAAAACTCGATGCCAATATCTGGCCAGCAGTTGTCGATCTCTTTATAGATTTGGGCTCCTAATATTAGGTTGGGAACCATAATGACGACACAACCACCAGCATCAACAACATGACGTGTCAGTATCGCGCCAATGACGGTTTTCCCCGTCCCCACATCCCCGAATAAGACACTTCGTGGGGCTCTGTTGTTAATCGCGGCTTTGATACCGCTCACGGCATCCAATTGTTCATCCGTCAGTTGAAACGGGACGACATCATTGAAATAGGTATCGTCTTTGTCGAGCTGAAATGGGTGAGTTAAATTTGGTTCGCCTTCCACTTCTGAGAACAACAAAGTAGCTGCTATTCTTTGTAGTATAGCGTTGCATTGTTCACTTTCTTCCAATGAATTTGGGAAATGCACAAATCTCAAAACCTCTTCTAAACACAGCGAGTGCGCTTCTAACAACCGTCTAATTTTCCCGTTGCTTAGATTTAATTTCGCTAATTCTTCTCGTATCTTTCTTGCCGTCAATGGGATCAGTTCATCAATATGCTGCTCCAAAAACTCAGCATACTTCAACCCTTTGAGTTGCTTACTTTTGACTTTATAGACCGGAGTGATTTTACCAATGAATTTTTCATTCAATGGCTGCGGGTGGTTGATAAACAGCGCGGTTCCGACTTGTTTCACTTTGCACAAGTAATAACCTCGATCATTAAGTCGACTTGCCAATTGTTGGCCGTATTCACTGTCTAATTTGGCAAAATGAGAAAAACGTTGAGCGACGTTTCGGGAGTCAACAATGCTGCCATTAATGACAGTCGTTCGATTGTATGATTCAGAAATAGAAGTCACTGTCCCTTGAATAACCACACAGTCACTGTCCGTAAGATAGGAAAAGTCAGACACCACTTGTCTCGTGTCCACAAACGATTCAGGTAACCGCAACAACACTTGCCAAACAGGAACTTTAAATGTGTCTTTGATGTACTTTATATCCAGCATTCTCGCGTTTCATTCTGATTCAATAATGCAGTAGTTATACACGTCTGAGCACTATCATTTAGTTACGATGGCTCTCAGTAATATGAAGTTGATTTAGAACGTCTTTACGAACGCTTACTGCTTTAGAGTCAGCTCATAAACCTTCTCGACCGGTTCTTCGATGTACCTACGTGTAACAGTTAACTCAACACCGCTGGTGGTTTTGGTTATTCTAAAGTTTTGGTTTGGAGACTGAGCCAAAACAGAGCCGTCATCATTAACAATCACGTCAACGGGTAATCGTTTCCCAAACGCCTCAATGTAGTCAGCTCCGACGTTGAATTCTGCAGCGCCGTCTGACGATACAGAGCTCCACTGGCCAACATAGGCATGAGAATCATCGAAGAAAACAGAAGAGAACTTTAGAACCAGAACACCAGACAGTACGAGTACGCCACATAGGGTCAGTGTCTTTCGATTTATACGTATCGACATAATGAATTCCTATAAACATGAGAACCCCATATTACTTGTGGTAGAAGTCGATTTTGCTAAATAGCGAGGGGAATTTGAGCTGCTATTTGATATTTGGGGAGTCGAAGTTAGCTCTAATCCTGATACCAATACTCCGAGCAGTTCAATGATGGTCGTTTCAGAATGTAATCCCAAGTTTTCATTGTTCTGATTAGATAATTGGTCTTGATGTTGACTGTCTTTGAGTTATAGCAACCGACGGCTTCCCAAACATGACCCTTAGCGTAGGTAAGGCATCCTTTGAATATATCTGCACTGATACGGATATTGAGAACAGGGTCAGTGGCAACATCTACCCAAGACTTATTAGGGTAGTTTCGTAAGATGTATTTGGAATGGATTGTATTCACCTGAGCGGGACCCAAGTCATAGGAATCGTTAGTATTTTTTACTTTACTGCCGATTTTGCCCCCCTCGCCAACCACAAGTAAGTTAAGAAAGTCTCTCGGGACATACTTCTCTCCTGCGACTTCAGCAACAATGCTGCATCTACTCGCGTTTGATAAAGCAACAGTATCTAATTTGGTGTCATGGATATCTGGCAAGAAAAACATGGTGATTCTCCTTTTCGTGGCCAATGATTGAAAGTCAGTGCAAACACGCTTTTCATAAGTGCTGACTAAGTATGTTCCTGTGGTGATACACCTTTTCTCTTCATCTTTATTCTTCATTCGTTGAGCGGAAATTGTTGATGAGGAAATTACCCGAGAAAGTGCAATCCTACCTTGCTGTTTCGACTAGCGAAGGCGCATTTCTTAGCTTTAAGCATTGAGACTCGACACAAAGCTTTGCCTCTTAAGTGGCTTACATATCTACGGTATCGGTATTTGTGAATTGGCTATGATTATAATCTTCTAAATAGTAACGCTTATTAGCACAGATACTGTTCCATTCAAGGCTTACCGCATCAAGCTTCTCAGCAAGAATTTGGTATTGTTCAATTAGGACGTTGTAAGCTTGAACATCTGAGTTTGTAGGGTGATCTATGCTTTGGATGTAGAGCTTCCTTTCTTCTAACTGAGCGCGTAAATCGAATGCTTGCGACTGATTTTGGTCTTGATAGTGCCTTATAGCCAAGCACTTTTCTATTTGCTCGACAGTTAATGTGTTTTGGTCATAATGCTTAACAATGTCGCGGTGCAAAACACCTGTACCGATATCAGGCTTGTCATTGATACTATCACTCTTCATTATTTTGACACCTACACCTCCTACTATCCCAATAAATAAGAGCGTCACTAATAGACCACGAAAGCCGCCCAATAAAAGCTTATCCGTCTCTATGTGCTGATCTTGCTCCCTATCTAGATGAAGGTTGATTTTTTTGGGGATACACCTTCTACGCAGCCATCGCCTAACGGTTACAAAAATACGAAATATCATTTTAAACAGCCAATTAACGACAAAGAGAGCCACTATAGTTGACATAGCAAAAGCCAAACGCTGATTCAGACTAAGGCCATGCACCCAAGTAACCCATCCATTAAAAAAGCTGACCACAAGATCATCAACCTGTGGCCCGTAGCTTAATCGTTCAAACCAATCCAAGCTTAATCGTTCAAACCAATCCATTTAGCTTCTCCGTTCAATTCTATTACGCTGATTTGGTCACTACTTTTTTTGCTCCAACTTTCTGAATTACTACAGTCTTACGTTTCACAAGTAGTGCGTATGCATCGTTGAGAGACATGCCTTTCTTCGTGTAGTGATGTTCTGGTATGTTGGATAAGTGGATTTCGTTTCTATCCCCTCGATCCCATACGTTTATCTTGCGTATTGTTCGGTACTGGATTCCTTTTGCGTTAAAAGGTGGGTTTGCCAGTAAGTAGTCGGTAACATCACTTTTGTCAGGGTACACATGAACAGCCTGTACAGATGGCCCATTTTTAGCGCCTAGCCAGATATAATTACCACAATCTTCCACTGCTAATTCTCGAAAATAAAAATCAAAGCGAACCAAGCTCTTTCTTGGATCTACAATTTTGACATTTTTTCGAGTTTTTCCATCTCGCTTGAATTTAGATTGCTGTATTACTTGTATAACTCTCACGTACTCAATTTGTGAGTGGTGCTTCTCACATAAAGAGTATCGTTTTGCCTGGTGTCCATTTTCTACCATTGTTAGTGTGGGTTGTTTACAGACTACACACTCGCGCAGGGTGTTATTCTCGATGACTTTCATTAAAAAATCCCCAAGTCAAAAAAGATTTAGACTCTGACGGTCAGTTATACACGTCTAATCACTTGGGTTTACGAATTAGCGAGTCCATTTAAGCCCCTTATTTGACAAAGGAACTCGATTCCATCACATCATTAGGCATCGTCTTAAACGAGAGGAGGTCACTGTTTTCTATTCAAAACGGGGGAAACACTAAAAATCGTTCCACTAATTTCATTTCGGCATGACTGTCTATGCCATATTTCTGATATTGGGTTGTCTAGATGAATGGAACTGGAAAACGTTATGGAAATGAATACTAAGTGTGTCCCTGTCAGAACCGCTGCGTGCTTAATTGTCGCCTTCGCGTGTTTGGCCGTGTATATGCTCACACCCAGCCGCACCGATTACTTAGATGCACGAGTAAACTTGTTATTTTCTCAATGCAGCTCAAGTCTTTTGGAAGATGAGTTCAAAATGGAACCATGTGAAGAGCTCTATCGAACCTACGCCAACATCTCGCGCAGTACCGCTTATCACTACATCTCGGATAACGTGATGTTTAAACTTCATGGCGAGATTTCGAAGCTGGGCTACTCGTTGGACATCAACCAGGTCACCGATGGATTTATGCAAAAACTTCCGTCAGGCAAATACCACACGACACGACGCAATAACATCATCGACGCATGGATTAGCTCTCCCACAGAGTCCGTCGAATTTGATTATGAGGGAGGCATCGACGCCTCGCTTTAGTAATTTGGGAAACCCAAAAATCCAATCGTTTGATTGTTGCGATTGAACCCACTCCGTTGTTAACTTTTTGGGTTTCCCTACCACCTCCCCCACTCAATTCTCTAAATTCACTCTCAAAAGTTGTATCAACTATGTCCTAGTATCCGATGGGCATTACCATGTTAAAGTTTAATTTATACCACCCTGTGATTAACCTCATCCTCTCCCATGATGGCGTTATTGACGAACTCGACCTAGAAACTAACGTTGTCAGTGATACAGCGACACGGGTTCTCATCGATACCTGCTTCAAATTGCATGAAGATAAACAATCAATCGATTTAAACACGATTAAAGCGCGTGTATACGCTGAGTATGGGCAAGAGGGAGTCGACGCGATTACTACAGTTGCCATGGAGTCACTAGCGCAACCAGCAAACATAAATGCTCTTTCTGACTATGTTTCGCAAATCAACGACACTAACAACAAACGAACACTTCAGGTGGAGCTTCAAAAGCTATTAACACAATGTTCGTCAAACAAGACGACCGATGAAATCATAGGTTCGATGCATTCTGTTGTTGAGTCTTATGACGAAGTGGAAAAGGACAATGAGCAAGGCCCAATTTCATTGAAAGATGCCTTTGCTGCAACGCTGGACAACATGGAGCGCAGAAGCAAAGGGGAATTTAATGCATTTAAGTCGGGCTTTGCATGCTTTGAAGCACTTGGTGGATTCCGACCTGCAGATTTCATCATCCTTGCAGGCCGTCCATCTCATGGCAAAACCACCTTACTCCTGAACGTTATCAAAAACTCAAGTTATCAAAACGATGCACCATTCTTATTTTTCTCCCTTGAAATGAGCTCTGAATCGATTGGAGAGAATTTGCTATCTAACTTGGCAAGCGTACCACTGAGTAATATTCGAAACGCCAGCATGAGTGATACTCAATGGGCTGATTGTTCATCTGCGCTAGGTAGATCCGGTGATTACAATATTGAGATGGATGACGGTTCAATGACCGTCGAGGAGTTGTGTCGTCGCGCACGTCGCTTTTATCGGCAGCATAATGGAAAGATTTCTGGTATTGGTGTGGACTACATTCAGTTGCTAACCAGTGAAAAATACAAAACTGATAATAGAAACTTAGAAGTCTCAGAAATATCACGACAGCTCAAAGCGTTGGGGAAAGAGTTACAAGTACCTGTTATAGCACTATCCCAATTGTCTCGCGATATCGAGAAGCGTGCTGATAAACGCCCAGTGAATTCCGACTTACGAGAGTCAGGTTCGCTAGAGCAAGATGCGGATATCATCTGCTTTATTTATCGACCGGAAATGTATGATCCTCAAAATGAACCTGGTGTCGCTCATTTGATTATTAGCAAAGCTCGTAAATCAGCTATAGGCTCTGCAAAAACAACCTTCATTGGAAAATACGCTCAAATTAAAGATTCCTTCAATTACACGCAAAGCGCACCACCAGCTGCGTCACCTATTGCTGATCAATACCAAAGGACCGACAACAAAAAGCAGAATACCGAAACTAACGATACTCTGCCAAACAACAGTCCCAATGGGAGTGGAATTGAGTTCATCAACTAAGCAAGCGCACGTTCCCATGACTTAGAAAGTGACTTATGTGCGCCTAGCTTTTGTAAGGCGCTTGTCTTAACTTGGGTATATCGAGACGAGGAGAAACCGAGAGATTCAACCAAGTCGTTTCGATTCAATGTACCGGCTACTAATCCCATCTCATTCATGATCACAATTTTCTCGTTCGCATTGAGGGTCTTTAACTGGGCAATCAAGTGCTGTCTCAACTTAAGATGCGTCAAATCCGACACCACATTGTCGTTACATCCACTAGTTACCCCATATCGATTGTCGTTCGAACCTTGATCAAAGTCATACAATGGTTTGGGTAAGTACGATGATGCACTGGAACCTGGGGTCAGCTTGTTGTTGGTTTTCTCGGAATTAATTTCAATTGCTTTTGAATAAGCGCCTGAAATGTCCCGGTCTGATACTTTCACCATCAGTGTATGGTGGAGCTCTTTTCTTGATACAACGGTCTTAACGCGAGCGCTCGCGTAAGTATCAAAGCTCGCTATACCCGTATGCTTATAGCAGCGTGCAGCACGAATCGTTTCCAAGGCAGCCTCTTGTACACGATCTGAAAGATAGTCGATATCATAGTTATGGCGGCGTAGTAACTTGCGTAAACTGTTTAATGACTTCAGCGTTACGTTCTGGATAGCAGTATTCAGATCTTTGAGCTGAGTCGGCTCAGGGCAACCTCGTTCCACCATTTCGTAAACCACGAACGCTGTCACTTGTAATTCGTTAAGAACAAAGTCGTCAGTTGCCTGTGACTGAAGTAGCTCTGCTGGAGTGTGTTTGTTAGAGACAACGTGGCCAACATAATTGGCGCAAGTTGCATCATTGGCAATTTCTGAAAGCTTCTGCCTCCAATTCGGTGTTGTTTGAGTAATTTCTTTGAACACCTTCCTTGTTGTAGTGGCCAATGTTTCAAGCACTTCTGATTGCGATTCTTTTACAGAATTAAAGCTTTCTGTGATGAGGGAATTCATTCTACTGATCGGGTCCATAGTAACGCTCCATACATTTTTTCATAACTGGGGTGGGTAAACTCATTATGGTTTTCCCCGATCATCGCGTCAATTTTCTCCCCCCGTTTCAATCTATCTCGAAAAAAAGTTCTCTTAATTGAAAACATAACGTTGTTCATCGAGCACTATGTTACGACCACTCAAATCGAGGAATCTAATGATGGCACCTTTGTTCAAGAAGACAGCGACGACTTTATTTACAATTTTGGCAATTGGTTCTGCAGCTACCGCATCAGCTTCTGAAGTTGAAATGTCACAACAACAATTCAACTCGATGCTTATGAAAGCGTTCCAATCAAACCCTGAACTCTTAATCGCAGGAGTGGAATCCGTGAGGACATACCAAACAATGAAGCATAAACAAATGTTTTCAAAATCTTTGTATTATGATGAAGATACGCCGGTTCTTAATGAAGCTGGAGAGATCACTGTGGTGGAGTTTTTTGACTACGCATGTGGAGTATGTAAAAGGGGTGCAACGGAGTTGGCTCCCCTTTTAGGTAAAGACAAACGCATCCGATTCGTGTATAAAGATGTGTCCATTTTAGGTGCTAATTCCACTGAATTAGCAAAGATAGCCATTGCTGTAAATCAGATCTCTCCCAATGCGTATCCAGCATTCCACAAAGAGCTTCTTTCAATGCAGCAGTCCATCCCACAGAAGGCATACGAGCTTGCTGAACTGATGGGGCTAGACAGTACGCTTATCAAAAAGACTGCGAATTCGTCACAAGTAAGTGCTATTTTAAATAAAAATAATACACTTTTTAGAGATCTGAAACTTACTGGAACTCCAACTTTTTATATTGGTGAAAAAAAGTTTGGGGGCCTAATCAGTCGTCAACAGATGATCGAAGAAGTGAACCTTCAGTATAGCCAACTGGTAAACCAAACTAATAGGCAGGCAGTTAGTAAATAGGAAGCATCGTATATTGGTGTGGAGGTATTTACTCGTATGGCCCTGCAAAGTCACTCCAAGGAGGGAGTGGAGCAGACTAACTATAAGTAGTAAGGCATAACTACGAAATCACCACACATACTCCCCCGTTCTTCGGGGGTTTTTTTTACTTATAGTGCCACAAGCTAGTCACTATATTGCTATAGCCTGTCGTTATTGTGCCACAAGCCAACCACCAGCGGCTCCACCAAGTTCAAAGTTAAGCCAGCCGGTTTGCATATAAACTATACAAAACCACACACCATTATTATAATTACTTCAGTTCTCAAAATCTTCTAAGTTCTCTGCCACTATCCGGTAGTTCCCTTATTAGTCGGGTGATATGTCCCGTTGATCATACCAGTCCTCGACTGAATTTATTGAAAATGTATTTTTCACTGATCCCTCATCGCGTGTAGCAACCGTCACACAGCACACCTAAGCAGATTGCCTCAGTCTTCTTTGGCGTGCTGTGTGGTGACAGTTACGTGTGGTGAAAAGTCGGATAACCTGGGGATAGGCTTCGACTTAACAATAATAAAAGTTGCCCTGCATTGGAGCGGGGCCTTTTTTTTCTAAAAAGACACTTTACCCTTGGCATTTTCAGTTTCCTAACTTGAACAACTCTTTTATTTTCATTTTCCTTCATAGAATTGGTCATTGATGTATACAAAAGAAATCAACATGAGATAAGAAAAAGGTTTTCTACCATGACAAAAGTGTCAGCGAACAATAATTATAAATAGTTTGTTACATGTAACTGTAGCTAACCTTCTGTTTTATATAACCTTCTTTAAGGTTGCACTTTTGGATGCTTTTAACCATCTCAAAAACAACCTTAATTTTAATTTATTGCCTTTAAATTCAGATAATTAGCTATATATTAATTGCGTTACATTGCTATTATCCGCATGAGCATTACTCAGCGCCATGTTTTTTCGTATTAACGTAGCATTTTGTGATTGAACTTTAGCGAGCATAGCTTTTAATTCCGCCACCTCAGACCGCAGCTCTCGATTGCGGTCTTTGTATTCATTAAGTTCAGTTTGTTTTGCATCACGTTGCTGTCGAATGCCCTTATTTACACCGCCTTTAATGCGTTCTAATAGGTCAGGGCAATCACGGTGAATCAATGCTCGACTTACGCCAGCTTCTTCGGCAACAGCAGCGACACTCATTTTGCGTTTATAAGAGACAACATTAGGGCGACCCTTTTCGATACGAATAATGGCAAGTCGAACCGCTTTGTGTGTCGCTTTTTCTTTCTGGTTAGACATTTATCACCTCGATATGCTCTCTTTCGTTAATCTCTTGCTTCATAGCTTCAACATCAATCCCCAATGCCGCCAGAACCTTTTCACAGCGCTTCATGCCTTTTTTGACCGCCGCTCTACCAGCTTCACCAATATCATCTAATTGCATCAGTTTCATTTGCTGCACTAGCATTCCCTCCCAATAAGGCAGGTGTCGCTTATCTACAATGCCACTTTCACAGCTATCAGGCTTACCACACTTACACTCATCATCATTGGTACACCACCCAATACCTGTTGAGCGAATTGGTATGGAGCTAGAGTATGCCTCTGCCATAGCACTAAGAGAGCCAAAAAATTTGATTAACTCTTTATCCTCACGGACTTTCTTGATGTTTTGAGCTATATCACCACCCGTGATAGGCACATCTAGTTCAAACCAATCTTGCTTAATTTCTTCTTCAACCAGATATTTCTCTCGGAGCATTTCTTCAAACAATTCCGCATCAAAATCATCATTAAAGGCATACAAAGCGGTCATGGTAATAGACCAATGTTTAAAGTGGTCTTTCAATGCTCTCAAGTCGCCTAATTCAGAATGAACCGCATAATTAGCAAAGGTACGTCTGAATTGGTGCGCTGATAGGTTCCAATCATTCGCTATCTGTTTACATAAGTTTGGCAACCTAGTGTTAGTTATGGCCACCCCTGACAATAGGTAAATTGCGTTTCCTTTTCCGAGGTTTTTCGATAGACAAATGTGGTCTGAGATTTCCTCAAGTCGATGTACTTCCACATGGTCATTGCTTGCTTTCGCTTTTAGTAAATCACACTCAAGCTGCTCTTGAAGTGAAGCACTAAAACGACCAAGAATATCAATCGCTTCAGTGGCTATCTTTGGCGCAATCCACTCAGCTAACCCAGTATGTGTTTTCTCAGAGACAGTTTCGATGTAGTAGTAAGTGGTGTCATCTTTCGTTTCAGAGCGATACGCATCACGCTTAATGCCTAATATTTCATGGATACGCATACCCGTTGTGAGTAGCAGCCAGAAGATACAGCTATCTCGCAGTAGTAATGTTTCTTTCTTTTTTGATGATGCCAGAATTTCATCAGCTCTATCTAGGCATGATTTAGTAAGCTGACACAGCGGAATTAGCACTTTATCTGGAATAATGGGGGTCTTGCCTTTGATAATGGCTTCCCGATACACTTCACCAACATACCCAGCTTGCTCATTAGCGCTTGATTCAGACCAGGGATGCTCTTTGACAAAATCAAACTCTTTGCAGTGGTAATAAAGGTCTTCTAGAATGCGAAATCTATCCACTTTAGTGATTGCTGTCAGTGGTTTAGTTTCGCCTTTTCGTTTTGAGAGCAGAGTGTTTACGTGCCTAACGTAGGCATTTGAGGTAAAAGCCGTAAGCCCATGTGTCGCTGTAGTATCTGACCTTAAAACCCACTGAAAATAAATTTTCAACTTGGCCAGTATTTTTCCCAAAGAGCCAAGCGCTAAACCCTTTTTCATTTTACTCCAGATTACCCACTTTGCCATGCGTTTCATTTGAGTGTCCGAAATGGTGGAAAAAGTAAGGTTTAATGCACTTGCTATAGTTGCTTTCGTACCTTTACTAGCAGGAAACACCCATACATCTTCCTCAAATCGAGATAGCGTTTGGTATTCACCATTGGCGAGTTTAATGTAGGTCACGATACCCGTTAGAGAGCCACCAATGACTTGCTCAAGCGCACTGGTGCTTGGCTTTGGGCATTGCTGAATCGCAAACTCAGCTTGCGAGAGTATTAACTCAATTGAACTCATTGCGTCACCTTTAACATATCAAGATTTTGCCAGTACGGATGTGGATTGGTTCTTGCTCGCTCTTTTTCAGCCTCTACACGCTGCAACTGATCAAGCTTTGCAAATTCAGGGATAACTTCTTCATCCACGATTCTTAGAACATTCTTTAAATGACGCTTCCAGTCTTTGCGACCAAACTCATCACGGTTGCGAATAATTGCCCAATAAAAACTAAAGAGTTTATACAAATCATCACCTGTAATAACGAAGCTCTTACAACGGAAGCAACCTAAAAAGTCATTACAGAATGTGCCATTTTTCGGTGCTTTATCACCATTTTTAGGGTCTTTACAATGCCCTACAGGGACGCTTGACTCTGTACTCGTTAGCTCTTTAACTCGTATCTCGCCCATCAAGCCTAAATTACGCTTTGATTGCTCAGGGGCTTGTAAATAATGGTCAAGCGTTCCCGTCCCGTTGTGTTTGGCTTGCTGCGCGGCAATCAGCAAACTCTCACCACTTAGCTCGTAGATGTCATTAATAAACGTCTTGCGAAAACGGCTTACATTAAGTTTTATCGTGCGACCATCTTCATCTCTTAGGTCGTACTCTTTGATGAAATTTTTGATGTTATATTGAAGCAGCCTCTCTGATAGAGAGGTGGCCGCACCTCTCTCTGCACCTTTGCGAGCTATTATAGGCTCATAGACAAATACCAAGTCTGTGTCGATAGACTTTCTCTCTTGGGTATTGCGTTCAATGATAGCCTCAATAAGATAAGCCACATCAAGCTTTATCCCTTGCACCACTTCAAGTTCCTCTGATTTTCGCAAATTGTGCAATTGCGTTGAGCTGCCTCTTTTTTTGAATACGGTTAACAGCTTGCGGCAATCTTTAAGTGGGTGGTCACTCAATGAGTCGGTAGTCATATTGAGAAGTGGAGATGTATTGATGCCCGTTTGGATTGCCACAGCTAATAAGCAAACCACTAATTCATAACCTGTCAATGGTTCGGTCTTTTGATAAATCGGCTTAATCGCTTGTTTTAGCGCAACCACCACCTGCCTTTTTTCATGGGGAGTAAGTGGTTTCTCACCCTTCACTCGTTTGCTTGAATTTGGAAATGGGTTCTTAGGAAAGAAATCACTGTTTAGGTTGATATCACCAATGACTGACCAATAGCCCTTGTCTTTCATATGTATCAGCATTGACTTGAGATGAGTGTAGTAACCTTTTTGGGTGTTATACCCTAACTCACAACCTTTAAGGTGCAGCAAATACTGCTCGATCAACTCTGGCGTAATATCTGCTTGTGTTAAGTCCTCACCCGCTGAATGCCTAAATAATTTAAGGTATTCAGCGAAATGGTAAAAACCATTTTTAAAATAACTTTTTTGAGTTTCCTCGCTAAGGGCATCGGTGTTTTTCAGCAGAGCTTTTGCGGTGTAGTACACTCGATTTGTTATGTCGTCATAACCTTTGCCATAGAAACGAGAAAAATTAACGTTAGAACCATTACCACCTTTTGAGCCAATATTGGGATAGTTCACAACAGGGTTGATTGGACGGATAATCTCTTGGCTCTGAGTTGCGTCAATTGTTTGTTCAACTACAGATGTTTTCTTGAGTTTATCTTTGTTAACTGTCAGATTTTTTCGGTGTTTCGCCATGCTTCACCTACACAATCGCATCAATTTGTTGCTGATACTCAATTGACAGGTCATCGACTAAATCATTAACCAAGTGCAAATATTTCATCGTGGTTGTGATACTCGAATGTCCAAGCCGAGCTTGTAGGTACATCAAGGGTTCAAACTTACTGCTTTTATGCTCTAACATTCCTTTCAGCATGTGCGTTGCGTAAGTATGCCTTAGCATGTGACAGTGATACGTGAAAGGGTAAATTAAGCGACTTGAGAGCCTTACCAAAAGCAGAGCCTTGAGAAGTCCACTCTTGACCATCAGACGTTAAAAACAAGCAATCTGATACCACTCCTGACTCTTGCTGCTTCTGAAAACGAGCCTCATTTACATAATGCCACAAGCCCTCCATCAATCGTGTCGGGATGTGTATCTTGCGCTCTTTCTCACCTTTGGTTCGTGAAATGTTGACCTCATAGTAAGCTCTGTTTCCAGTAGGCTTTCTTATTACATGTAAGGGAAACAGCAACAGTTCTTTTCGTCTAATTCCTGTCTGTAGACATAAGCGAACCATCAGCTTTAAGGTTGGATTTTCAATCGCAGATAAAAGCTCTCGCACTTCAATTACCGATAAAAACTGAGCTTTCTTCTCAAAGGTTTTCATCATCAAATCAGAGCTGTATTTCTTACCACCATTTCTTACTGTATGAGCCAAAAACTGCTGGCCTTTATTCACTGAAACGGATTCTAGAGAGTAAGGTAATGACTTAAACCACTTACCGACGCCATAAGAATAGAAACGCACTATCGTTCTTAAATGCTGATTGGTTGAATTTACCGACATGCCAAACTCACCAACACAAAGGTCACGATAAGCACTAACTAACATTTCATCTTCGCTGCTTTCTGAAATGTCTCGCCAATCCAAACTGTTCTGCTCACAGAATGTCAGGAATTGAGCTAGGTGATTGCCATACGTCCACCAAGTGTTCTCACTATTCACTCGGCCTCGTTTTAAGCACTCATATACCAAGAACTGCAACGCCTCTACACAAAGCATTCCTGATTCAATCCCTAGATCTGAATTATCAGTCTCCCAAGTTAGCAAAGGGAAGTTAGGGTATTTGACGCTTTCTATCTCAAAGTCAGATGTGGATTTAATGCAAAGCATAACGGCTCACTTAAACTGTATATACATACAGGCTAAGTGCTAAGGTTATACTTCGCAAGAGATTAGGGTGATTTTTATGCATACGTTGACTTGTAACACGTTATTGGACATAACCTTCTTAGAGTAATCACTTAAATTAGGAAAATACGGATAACTTTAGGTATCTTAAAGTCGCTTACTGGGCGGTCCAGTCCCGCTAGTTCAAATCACATGCCCCGTCGGCACACTTCTAAACAAGAAATCATTTAGGATGGGTTGTGCTCTTAACATTTGACTGATCAGCTTTATTGCAAAGCCTAGATCCATAATTCCCTTAGCTACCACAGTGCCATCAAACTCAATACTATTGAGTAATCCCTATTTGGATACTAATTTTACAGAGGTGTCAAAAGAGAAGCCGTTTGCTTCGCCCTACATTCAACTAAACGGAGAGACGAGATGTTAAAAACATTTTTGGTGATTTATTTCAGCTTATTCGCAGTAATTCAAGCAAGTTACGCAACAGACATGGATAAATCTAAGGCAGAACAATCTGCAAAAACCCTAGAGGTTGCCCAAGCTTTTCTGTGGGCTGCTGGATCTGGGGATATGGAACAGTTAAGTACTCTAATGGCTGACGATTTTGTTTGGCATAATGAAGGAGATGGTTCTATTCCTTGGATTGGTAACTGGGAGTCTAAAGAAACAGTTTTAAATACCTTCTTGCCTCGCTTTGGTGCTGGATTAAAAACAACGAGCTGGACTACAGATTATAGTTTTGCCAACGGTGATCAAGCCGTCTTTATGGGGACCATGAGTGCTATCGCAAACAACACTGGCGCTGACACTGGAAAATTTAGTTGGGCTGTGCGCGTTCAAGTCGTCGATGGGAAAGTAAAGAGTTGGAACTGGTTTGAAGACAGCTTTGCTGTCTCAAAAGCCTATCACACAGAGAAATAACAACTCTGAACATGTTTGATTTTACTGAGAATTGGCTTAACACTGAGAGGCTACCTCTCAGTGTGTAAACACATTTCAGGACGGGACATAAACTGGTAAAAAGCCCGATTCTTAAGGCATGAAAAGTCGCTTAACTTGATGCTCAATCTATCTGGAGCCGATCACAAATGCCGTGCTATCAAGACGCGCGGCATTTCTAACTGTAAATGACTGTAAAATCAATTGAATCAAGATGCCAACTTGATAGTTTATAAACATGAATTTTTTATGGCTTAACAACCTATCAGGCAATTGATTATGCAAACCCGTACATGGAAAGACAGTTTGGTAAAGACTCAGTATGTCATGGACATTCTACTGCTGGTCGGCTTTATCTTAGTCTGTATCCCCAAAGCAACAGGTGTAGCGGCTCACGAATGGCTGAGCCTTTTGTTTATTATTCCTTTGATTATCCACTTACTACTGCATTGGGACTGGATGGTATCTCTTCCAAAAAATTTCATCCACAAGCAATCTGCTAAAGATCGATTCAATGCGGTTTGGGATGCTTTGTTCTACTTGGTCATGCTGATGGCAACACTCAGCGGCTTCTTAGTTTCCGAAGCTTTGCTACCTCGGCTCGGTATGCCAGTAGAGATACTGCCTGTTTGGTCCAAGCTACATCATGACCTAGGAAACCTAGTGATGCCAATGCTTGGTATCCATCTCGCTCTGCACTGGCAGTGGATAAAAGGTGTGAGCAGAAAAATGAGACAGAAACACAACACTAAGGCAGGTGTATAATGAAATATCTCGTTTATCGTTGGAAGCAGCGCTCTGCTATTGTCTTAATCATCTCGCTTATCATCTGCGCAGTAATGTGGACCCTAGAGCTATCAACTTGGGCAGGAACAATAAATAGTGCAGCAACCGAGCTTGCACTCGAAGAAGGAAAACGAAACCTATCTGGGTTAGCGGTTTTCGGCGTCTCATTTGTTAAGCTTACTGTGCTGACCATGGTGCCCGCCTTTTTGTGTTATGGCGTGTTAAAGCTCTCTGCTTTTGTCTTCAAAAAACGTACACACGACAACCAAAACAAGCCTACTCGGCCAGTCCACTAGTCAAGCAATGTCTCAGCCAGTGCGTCTAACATTCGACGCGCGCGCTGTCAGTGAACTAGCTGGGGCAGGTCTGCCTTACGATGATCTACCCAGTCAGCACGGAGTTGGACATTTATGAGTCAGTGATTCTGCTAAATTAGCATTTAAAGGATTAACTCAGGTATTGCAAACCTCTAACTACGTGGGCAAGTTCACTTAGCCACTACAGGAGCCGTTCAAGTCTTAAAAAACATCATCCCAATACGGTAAATCACCATAATAGTCACTGAGAAACTCAATAAAAACACTCAACTTAGTCGCAATCAGCTTACGGTGCGGATACACCGCATATAGCGCCATGGGTTCTGGCTCAAACTCTTTTAGAATAACGTTAAGTTGGCCCTTCTTTACTGCGTCAGACACGATAAAAGTGGGTTGAAAAACATAACCCTCTCCCGCTATAGCGGACTCAACGAGGATATCGCCGTTGTTGCAGGATATACCGGAACTCTCCTCTTTTGACGAGCGCTTCAGCGCATTCATAAGTGGGGACTCGGATTGACTGTAATCCATGTAGCTGTAGCTTAGCAGATGCTCTGGAATAAGCTGTTCCGGATGCTCTGGCGTTCCATGCCGTTCAAGATAGTCTGGGGAAGCACACATAACCAACCGAACCGGAGCAACACGCTTTGCAATTAAGGATGAGCTTTTTAATTGCCCGATCCGTAACGCTAAATCAAAGCCCTCCTCAACCACATCGACTTTCCGATCGTTGAGTTGCAAATCGATACCCACAGCCGGATTGAGCTGCTTAAAATCCCGAATAAGTGAAGCGAGATGCTTGGTAGCAAAAGTCACAGGAGCACTGATACGCAGTAAACCTTGCGCCTCATTCTTTAACTGCCCCATGCTCCCTTCCATGTCTTGAATACTTTCCAAAATGTGCTGAACGTGTTGCACACATCGCTCGCCCGCTTCTGTAAGGTGTACTTTTCTCGTCGTGCGGTTAAGCAGGCGTACCCCGAGTTGTTCCTCCAAATGAGATACGTACTTACTGACCAACTGATTTGACGTTCCCAGTTTCTCTGCTGCCTTGGTAAAACTGCCTTCTCTAGAGACCGTGAGAAACGCCTTCATGGTGTCAATCCTATCCATTAAACAAATCCTTTTAATAAGTCAATTACCAACAATACATTGGAAATCATTCAATGATAATGCCATTTATCATCTAAAAGAGAAAGATTAATCTTATTCCCAAGTTAAGACTTACTTGAATAAATCAACTCTGAGGGAAATACCATGAACAAGCACATTTTTAACAAAGTAATTCAATCCAATGCTGGCTTTGCGGCACTAGTACTGAGAGTTCCGGTAGGAATCATTTTGGCTGCACATGGTGCGCAAAAGCTGTTTGGCTGGTTTGGTGGCTATGGACTTGAAGGTACTGGCCAATGGATGGCAAGCATTGGGCTAGCACCCGGTTACCTAATGGCATTGATGGCTGGCAGTGCAGAATTCTTCGGAGGTTTAGCCTTGATATTTGGCCTTTTGACTCGCCCAGCAGCACTGGTCAATGCATTTGCCATGTTAGTGGCAATCTTCAGCGTTCACATCAGCCATGGCTTATTTATCAGCAATAACGGTTACGAGTTTGCTTTGGCGTTATTCGCTGCCACTTTAGCGCTAGCCATTCAAGGTGGCGGAAAGTTTGCCATTGATAACCGCTTACTTGGTGCAACCAAAACCGCTTAATAAAAGCTATTGGACTCGAAACAAATTAGACAAACAACAGACGCCCATGGCGTACGCTCGCAAGGGGCTCTTCGAAATAAGGAAAGATTATGTTGGTAAATGGTAAGTGGGAACGCAAGTGGGATCCCGTTCAAGAGAAAGACAGTGAAGGCCGCTTCATCCGCCAAAGCAGCGCATTCACAAATCGCATTGACGATGCACAGTCAGCAGTCGATAAAGGTTTGCGACTCTATGCTGCTTACATTTGTCCTTGGGCAACACGCACATTAATTGCTCGCTCGTTGTTTAACTTAGAAGATGTAATTGACGTAAAAATCTTAGACCCAGTACTAACAGATTTCGGTTGGCAATTTGGGGGTGAATCTGATTCAACGGTAGGCTCTACAGAGAGTGGCATTGAGGGAGTGGAATACGCTCACCATCTTTATACGATGACTGATGACCAATACACTGGTCGAACGACTGTGCCTGTACTTTGGGATTGTGGTGATAACAAAATCATCAACAACGAGTCTGCTGATATTCTTCATATTTTGAACGAAGACTTAAGACCGATTCATAATTCAAACATCAATTTGTACCCGACTGAGTTGCAATCACAAATTGAAGAGTTTAATGCCAGTATCTACGACAGCTTAAACAATGGCGTGTATCGCGCAGGATTCGCTTCAAGCCAGAAAGCTTACGACGAAGCCATGGTTGATATTTTCGCTCGCTTAGAAGAACTGGAAACACATTTTGCGAATAACGATTTTGCCGTTGGCAACCAACAAACCGAAAGCGACATTCGGTTATTCGTTACCTTGATCCGATTTGATGTGGCCTACCATGGCCTATTTAAAACTAACATCAAAGCCATCTCTGACTACCCTGCGTTGTCAGCGTATTTGGACCGCTTATTACAAATCGAAGCCTTTGCGAAAAACACTCGTGTCGATCATATTAAAGCGGGCTATTACTCGGTAACTGCGCTAAATCCATCTGGCATAATTCCTCAGGGGCCGTACTTGGATTGGTTTAAATATTTACCGGAGGGAGTATGAAACTAGCACCTCTGATGTTCGTTGGTCACGGTTCTCCGATGTTTGCGTTAGGCGCAAGCATCGAGGCTCAACAACAGGCGACCGATAATTTAACCCATCAAGTAGCTAAATTTGATGATGTGGAAGCTATATTAGTGATATCACCACATTGGGTTGCCCGCGGTAATGTCGTTATCACCAACGACCAACCAGAAACCATTCACGACTTTGGTGGCTTTCCACCTGAATTGTACGAGTTGAACTATCCTGCTGTGGGCTCACACATTGTTGGTAATAAAGTCATCGACTTATTAACCAACAATGGTTTCGAAACTAAGGCGGACAATTACCGAGGCTGGGATCACGGTGTTTGGGTACCGCTGTATCACCTGCGCCCAAATGCAGACAAGCCAATAGTGCAATTGTCGCTGAATGTTGATCTGTCACCAGATGAACTAGAAAAGCTCGGTAATACCTTGAAACAATTGCGTAAGCAGAATATTGCGGTTATCTGCTCAGGTAGCCTGACGCACAATTTATATGACATTCGAATGAGTCACGAGCGCGTCGCAGATTATGCAAACAAATTCCAAAATTGGGCACGGAAAATCGCTCTTGAAGGCAATTTAGCGGAGGCAAAACAGCCTCACGTTAAGTCTGTTCACTATGCGAAGTCACATCCTACCTCTGAGCATTATTTGCCGTTAGTTATTGCTATGGGAGCAAAAGATGACGCTGATAATCTTACGGTGTTGGAAAGTCCAATCTTGCATCACTCCATTTCAATGGAGAGTTATGTTTGGTCTCAGTGAGCAATAACATTACTTTAGTTTAGAAAAACAGCATCAACCAAGATAAGTATAAACTGCAAGGCTAACATGATGTATGGAATCCACTC
>NZ_JBFRJM010000039.1:0-1263 GCF_041468865.1 Vibrio sp. 10N.286.52.C3
TTTAATGTCCAAAATCTCTACCAATGAGAGCATGAAATAACCCGTCAACCAAAGCTGAACATTCATTGAATCAATGGCCGCGTAGTTACTCTTACTTCCATCTATGGCGACTTTGCTTGGTAAACCATTTTGTGAAATGGCCTTATTCAGAAAGGCTTTAGCAGCTGCCTCATCACGGTTCGGGCTAATATAATAATCAATCACATTTCCAAATTTATCGACGGCTCGGTAATAGTAGACCCATTTACCCTTTACTTTGATGTAGGTTTCATCCATACGCCACGAGTCAGACACCGGCTTCTTTCTACGCCTCGCTCTATGCTCCAATACTGGTGTAAATTTGATAACCCAACGATTTATAGTAGCGTGATCCACAATGATTCCACGCTCTAATTGTATCTCTTCGATTTCACGATAACTGAGCTTATAGGCGAGATAATAACGTACGGTTTCGAGAATAACTTCAGAGGGAAAGTGGCAACCTTTAAACATTAAGAATCAGTATCATGAATGGAAATTAAGCGAATCTTAACTAAAAGGCTCAAAGTTTGCGACAGAAACAAGCTGTGCCAATACTCTGCCACACTCCTTGAATTAGTTTTCGAAGAATTGCTCGTATTCTGGAGTCGACAGGTTTTCCGCAAACCCAATCTCACCGACGAAATAAATCGCACTCGCGAGATTTTCTAACGTTTGATTCGGCTCGCGTTCAGGTACGTCGCCAACAACCGGAACAGATTTAGGTTCAGAGACAGAATTACAAACAACACTTTCACATACGATGTTTTGTTGTTCCAACGAGATGGCTTCTGGTACATCAAAGTCTCCCGCTGATAAATCAGAGTTAGAAAGGTCTAAGGCACCGTAAGAGAAGGTCGAAAACAGAGTTGAAAGTACAATCCACTTATTCATAATTCTTTCCATAGTTAATATTCATCAAACCTATAAATACTATCTAATCATAAACATTATGAACAGTGTTTTATTTAGAATTTCTAGGTTCTGTCGCAAATCTAGTTAGAGGCGTGACAGTCCAATCCGACAGATACAATTATGCTGCGAGTGCGTAAAATCGCTCAAAGGCTGTCTGGCCTTCAACATCTATCTGATCTTGTTTCAACATCGTCCACACTTCACGCCCATGCAAACTGGCCAAAGCTCCTTCCGTTGACTTCCAACCTAGAGCTTGACGTGTTTTCTGCTTCACCCAACGGTGACTCGGCTCAACGATATTGTTCAGATATTTAATGTCCAAAATCTCTA
>NZ_JBFRJM010000040.1:0-31671 GCF_041468865.1 Vibrio sp. 10N.286.52.C3
CCATGCTCGGCGCACAAAAAGAGGCCTTGTCGCTATGCGACAAGGCCTCCAAGAAGATGCTAAATGCTTAACTTACAAGCATTACGAACTATTCGCCCTTGCATTATTTGTTACTTTGGCGTTTAGAAGCTATACATCGCCATAAAACCAGCTCCAAACCAGCTTAATTCATCGACATTCTCATTACCCCAGCTACCCGAACCATATTCCAGGTTAAGGTTAAGCATTAGATTCTCTGTGATTTTGTAGTCAACATAAGCATTAATGACGTGATCATCGAAGGCTCTAGGGTAATTCATGTTGACATACACGAGGTTCATTGAAAGCATTTGATCATCGATGATCATGTTCTTCTGAGCATCAACTTTTATGGTTTGTTGACCAGTAGCCGTCGCACCAGGACCAACGCGATTTCCAGCGTACGAACGGTGATCTGTTTTGTCGAATCCACGCTCAGCCCCCCCCGCGAAGGCATAGGCCTTTTCGCCAGACATGCCAGCAAATTTAGAGTCTTGCTGCCAATCTTCATCTGAGTTAGCTGCGTAGCTCACACCAAATTTGTACCCGTTGACTCCGTAGTGGGCCTTGATGCCGGCAATAGAGATGTTCTCAGCTTCGTAGCCAGAACTTTCAATGTCAGCTTTGAGTACCCCTAGAGGGTTCACTATATCGTAGTTAGTGCCGAGCATTAATTTGCCTGGACCAATATCGATATTACCAAGGAACTCAATGTAACCGCGTTGTTTAATGTCCGCTTGTACGCCGTAGCCGGAAATCACTTGAAGATTATCGCCATCGTAGAAAGCACTTAGAGCGGTTACGCCACTTTTCTTTGTGACCTTGCCATTTTCGACATAGCCATAATCGATTGACTCATCATCCATTCGTTCAGCGCCAGATACAACGTGCGTTGCATTGAAACGAAAGTTATCAGGATTCCAATTGAACGTTGCGCCAGTACTGCGTCCGGGGGTCAGGCGATTATCGTAATCGAAGAGAAGCACACTCTCCCTCTTAGATATGGTGCGGTTACCCACTTGGAGAGACATGTCGTTAGGTAGAAAAAAGGTACCGTAGGCTGTGTAACCACCATAACTTTGTGCTTTGCCATTTTTGATTTTTACATACTTGTCACCAAAGTTGCTGTAACCAACTGGAACCGCGCCGGCAATACCAATGTTTAGCTGAAAGATATCTTTCCATAAGCCAGATTGTAAGTTGACGCGAGCGGAAGCCGCTTGTTCGTGGAAGAGGTCGTCGTATACTTCAGGTGCTTTTGGGTCAAAGAAAACACTAGGCATTTGATAGCTGCCACCGCCTGCACGTAATTGCCCGTTAGCTTTCAAATCATCGAAAAAATCGCTTGCGAATGCGGGGGCGGTTATTGCACCGAGCATTAACGTTGTAATCAAATTGATACGAACAGTTTTACCGTTCATTATGAACTCCTTTGGTATTTATGTCGCCTTCAATCTAAGCATTGCCATGCCAATGTCTATGTTGGCACACCAAAATAGTGATATGCGTTTATTTTTTGTCATTTAATAGTGATTAACTTCACTGTTTAGCCATGTTTAGTGGGGATAATTCGGGGAAAAAGATTATCTTAGGTATACCAAATTAGAAGTGACTATCCAAAATGAAGAAAATACCGTTTAGTTTGATGGGTAAGGTGACTGGTTCAACTTGCAATATTGACTGCACGTACTGCTATTACCTGAATAAGAAAGACACTGACTCTCGCCAAATCACCTTAAGTGATGAAGTGCTTGAAGCGTACATTCGCTCATACATTGACTCTCAAGGGAGAGAGGTCGAGTTTGTCTGGCATGGTGGAGAGCCATTACTGGCGGGTTTGGCTTATTTCGAGAAGATCATCGCTTTACAGAATAAGCACAACGGTGAAGGAAAGCTCATTTATAACTCTCTACAGACCAATGGGGTGTTACTCAATGACAAGTGGTGTGAATTCTTTAGCAACCATAATTTCTTAATTGGTATATCAATTGACGGCCCCGAATCAATCCACGACTTCTACCGCAAGAATAGAACGCAAAAAGGAACGCTCAACAAAGCTCTATCAGGTTTAGCGTTACTCAAAAAGCATCGAGTTGAATTCAATACCTTAACGGTAGTGACCCAGCATAGTGCGGATAAAGGTGTTTTGGTTTATGACTATTTGAAATCCCTCGGTGTTGAGCATATGCAATTCATCCCAGCGGTTGACCGTTTTGATGGGAACAATAGTAAGGTCATTTTTACCGATTCTAATGACATTGCTTACTATGATTGGTCGCTAAAAACGGGCCAGTTAAGTGAGTTCTTGATAGATGTGTTCGGCGCGTGGATCAAGCAGGATGTTGGCAAAGTATACGTTAAGCAGTTCGATAGTTTATTGGCTAGTCACTATGGATTGCCTGCAGAAATTTGCTTTCACCGTGAGAGTTGTGGGAATGCCATGGTCATGGAGAAGAATGGTGACATTTTTAGTTGCGATCACTATGTAGAAGATGATTACCGAATAGGGAACGTGCTTGAGGGTGATTACATCAAAATGTTGTCCTCTGATGCACACAGCGAGTTCTCTGACTTAAAGGGAGATTTATCCCAAGATTGTCGGTCTTGCGACTACCTATCTCTGTGTTATGGCGATTGCCCTCGATATAGATATATACCTCTTGATTCTGGTGAGAAAATGAGCTTTTTCTGCTCAGATCACAAAGCATTTTTCAAATATACAAAACCATATATGGAATATATGGTTGAACAACTACAAAACGGACTTCCACCTTCTGAAATTATGAATATTAATCTATAGGTAAAAAAACATGAATATGAAAGTGTCCCTGACAAGTTTGGCTGTGGGTTTAGCCCTTGCTGTAAATCCGGCTGTCGCTCAAGAGAAGTCGGCGAGCAAAAAGAGTGAAAAGCCTAATGTGATTTTTTTCTATGCAGATGATATGGGTTACGAGATTGGGGCGTTTGGCCATCCAACTATCGAAACTCCCAATATAGATAAGTTGGCGCTAGACGGACAACGTTGGACCAGTTTCTATGTGACATCCCCAGTATCTTCGCCAAGCCGCGGTAGTCTATTAACCGGTCGCCACCAAGTTAGAACTGGTCTATATGGTGAGAAATCAGCGGTCGTTATCGAAGAAGATCCGACGACTCAGATACCGGATAATGAGTTGACATTAGCTAAGTTAATGAAGCAACAAGGTTACGCAACAGCAGCAGTTGGTAAGTGGCATTTAGGGGGCGTAGAAGCTGCCTACCCAACTCGCCATGGTTTCGACTATTGGTACGGTATGCCTCAGTCGAACGATAACTACAAGACCTTTACTCTGTCTATGAAAGAAACGGTAGAAGCTATGAGTCGTGGCGATATGGCTGCGATTAAAGAACGTCAAGAGAAGGTGTTTGAGTCATACCTGGATCCACAACCGCATAACTGGAACATTCCGACGATTAGAAGTGAGAAGGTCAACGGAGAATACGTTGATGAACTAGTAGCGCAGCCAACTGACCAAGACTATCTAACCCATAACTTGACGCTTGAAGGTCAGAAGTT
Organism: Vibrio sp. 10N.286.52.C3; assembly: GCF_041468865.1. Taxonomy (NCBI): domain Bacteria; kingdom Pseudomonadati; phylum Pseudomonadota; class Gammaproteobacteria; order Vibrionales; family Vibrionaceae; genus Vibrio; species Vibrio sp. 10N.286.52.C3. The sequence goes on from NZ_JBFRJM010000040.1 coordinate 3,575, forward strand.
TATTGAGGAAAACAAAGACAATCCGTTTTTCTTATACCTAGCTTATGATAAGCCGCACTTACCACACTTTCATCATCCAGACTTTAAGGGTAAGTCGCCAATGGGGCCTCTAGGTGATGTTATGGCTGAGATGGATGCGAGTGTCGGTAAGATACTTGACACACTTGAGGAAAACGGCCTTCGAGACGACACATTGATTGTGCTTACTTCAGACAATGGCCCTTGGATGGTTTATGAGGTGCTGCAAGGGACGGGAGGTTTCCTTCAGAACGGTAAACAGAGTACTTATGAGGGCGGTGTTCGAGTTCCTGCAATATTCAACTGGCCAGGCAAAATCGAACCGGCGCGTGTGACGGGTATGGGTTCGACGCTCGATATCTTGCCAACCCTAGCAGCTTTAACCAATCAAGAGCTTCCAAAGGATATGGTCTTCGACGGTTATGATCTGTCGCCAACTTTGTTAGAGGGCGAGCCAACAGAACGTGTGGACATGCCTTACTACTGGGCGGGTGAAATGTTCGCTTATCGTTACGGAGACTATAAGATTCACTTTAACCTATTTGACGTGTTGAATCATGGATTTAAGAAGGTGAACTATGACAAGCCTGAGCTCTATAATTTGATGGCAGATCCGGGTGAACGCTTCGATATTGCCGCAGATAACCCTGAGATAGTTGAAGAGCTTACAAAGCGTGCTAAGGCATATGATAAGAACCTTGACCGCGCGGCGCCAATCTTCGATCAGGGTTTCCATGATGCAATGAAAAAAGACGCCAATGAGTGATTGATGTTCGTTAGTGTTGGGTAATAAAAGGTCTCCATTGGAGACCTTTTATTTTTGGTGTTCCAATTTTTCGTTTTGAGGTCTAAGCGATATAGATCACAGAAATGACCTGTAGGGGTCGTTATTTCCTGTTTCGGTTGAGTTTGCTATGACGTAGTTCACAGATAAATTGAGCGTTTATTCATATATTGGTGTTCCAAAATCATTGAATATGCTTGATTGGTATGTAGATGATTAAGGTTTTCTGATTGATGATATACCAAAACGAGAATTATAAACTTATGACTGCATTTCTATATCCTAAAGACACCTCTACACGCCGTGCAATTAATCTGGATGGTATCTGGAAATTTAAAGTGGATACTCATAATGAAGGGAGAGCCCAAGGCTGGCATCTTGGTTTGGTGGATACTATCGAGATGGCGGTACCGGCTAGCTACAATGATATTTTTACTGAAAAAGCAGTTCGCGACCATTGTGGCGATGTATGGTACCAGACTTCGTTCTTTGTGCCGGAAAACTGGGATGGCTCAGACATTCAGGTGCGTTTCGGCTCAGCAACTCATTCTGCAATCGCATACGTCAATGGCGTAGAGATAACTCGCCACCAAGGCGGTTATATGCCATTTACTGGAAACATTAACGATGTTGTTAAGTTCGGTGAAGCAAATACGTTGGTTGTTGTCGTCAATAACGAATTGTCACTTTCTACAATTCCTGCCGGTGGCGTGGCCACTTATGAAGATGGTGTAAGAGAGGTTAAACCTTACTTTGATTTCTTCAACTACTCGGGGCTTCATCGTTCGGTAAAACTACTTTCACTACCGAAAGAGCGTGTCACCGACATTACAACGATTACTGATTTTGAAGGCACAACTGGCTACATCGATTATGAGATTAATGCCTCATTGAGTAATGGCTCGACAGTGCTAGTTACTGTGACTGATGAAGAAGGCGCTCTGGTAGGTACTTCAGAGGGTGCGATGGGTCGCGTAAGCATTGAAAACGTCACGCTTTGGAAGCCAGGTAAGGGGTATCTATACACTTTACAAGTAACCATCAAAAATGAAGGCGTTCTGATTGACCAGTATCCGCTAGAAGTGGGTGTTCGAACGGTGAAGGTAGAAGGTACCAAGTTTCTTATTAATGGCGAACCTTTCTACTTTAAAGGTTTTGGTAAGCATGAGGATTCGGCGATTCATGGTCGCGGATATGATGCAGCACTGAACTTGCGAGATATGGAACTGCTGGATTGGATTAATGCCAATTCAATTCGAACCTCTCACTACCCGTATGCAGAAGAGTTTATGCAGTTAGCTGACCGTCGTGGTTTGGTTGTGATCAATGAGACGGCGGCAGTGGGTCAGTTCGATATGATGCGTTCATCAGGGGCGTTTGGCATTGCCGCTGCGGGTCAGGGTGCTGGTGGAAATGAAGCGGTCCCATTTTTTGAAGAGCCAGAAGTGGCGGGTGCAGGTAAAGAGGCGCACAAGCATGCTATCGAGGAGTTGATGGCTCGTGATAAGAATTACGCGTGTGTAGTTATGTGGTCTTTATCTAATGAGCCAGATACCTCTCAAGAAGCATCAGACGCATACTTCAAGGATATTTTTGAGTTTGCGCGACAAAATGATCCACAAAATCGCCCGATGACATTCATTAACTTCATGATGTCCCCGTACGGAAAGTGTAGGGTGCATCAGTATGCCGATGTTGTCTGCCTGAACCGCTACTATGGCTGGTATGTAATGGGTGGTTTAGAAATGCGAGACGCAGGTAAAGCGTTTGCGAAAGAGTTGGCCGGTTGGGCAACTGAAGGTAAGCCGATCGTTATTACTGAGTACGGTGCTGATACTATGGCGGGTGTGCACAAACTGCCGTCGGTTCAGTGGTCAGAAGAGTATCAAGTTGAATACTTGGAGCAACAGCATCAAGCATTTGATAGCTGCGATGCGTTGGTTGGTGAGCAGATGTGGAACTTTGCCGATTTCCAAACGTGGGAAGGCATTATCCGTGTGGATGGTAATAAAAAAGGTGCCTTTACAAGAGATCGTCAACCTAAGATGTCGGCTCACAGCCTAAAGACTCGATGGGCTGGTATTCCAGACTTTAATCACAAGTAATTAATAGATGGCTGGCACTAACGCCGGCCATTTTTTTATTCCGACATGACTAATCACGGCGAATAGAGATCGTGAATGTCCTTTTCTAGCGTGAGACTATTAGGTTAAATATGAAAACACTTACGATGAGCAATAGATTGGGTTATGCCATGGGTGATGTAGCGAACTCACTCTCTTTTGGCATGGCCTCCATGTTTCTACTCGCCTATTACACCGATGTATTGGGTATATCGGCCGCTGCCGCGGGAACATTGTTCCTAGTGGCCCGTTTGTGGGATGCTATAAATGATCCCATTATGGGGACGCTCTGTGACAGGCTGTTTAGTACATCAAAGGGGGAGAAGTTCAGGCCTTTTCTTCTTAAGGGGAGCTGGCCTGTAATTGTGGCGGCTATTCTAGTTTTTTGGGTGCCAGAGGGTTTGAGTGATACACAAAAATTGGTATGGGCGTATGTCACTTACATTGTGTATGGCATGGCTTATACGTTTATCAATATACCTTATGGTTCCCTTGCAACAGTTATGACCAAAGATCCCGAAGAGCGAGCGTCATTGTCGGGTGCTCGCGCGATGGGGGGCACGATTGGGATGGTAAGTTGCAACATCATCGTACCGATGATGCTATCTGTTTACTCTGATGATCTGGCTAAGGCGTATTTATATAGTATCTCTGGTTTAGGCGTAGTTGCTTTTATTGGTTACCTTATTTCTTATCGAACAACAGCTGAGCACATAAAGCATGAACCAAGTCCTGAAACGGCGAAAGTAAGCTTTAAAGACACAATAAAAACGCTGGCTAAAAATAAACCTTTTATTTGTGTAAGTCTTGTTTCGACGTTGATGTTGACAGCGATGTTCTGTCAGGGAAGCATGCTGTATTACTACCTATCGGTTAATTTAGATAATGCTCTTTGGATTATTAGCTTCTCGGCCATTATGCAGGTGGCGGCGACGATTATGATTGCTCCAAGCGCAGGTAAATTGTGCGGCCGCTTTGGGACTAAGAAGTTAATGCTAATAGGCTTTGGTGGTACTTCAATTATAGCTACTTTAGCATTCTTCCTTCCAACGGGTGTATATGGAACGCTTTTCTTTTACGTGTTGGGCACGCCATGCTTGATGTTGCCGAATATACTTATCTGGGCAAACGTGGCCGACTGTATAGATCATAACTATGAGCTCTCCGGCCAGCGTCAAGAGGGTATTATCTACTCAAGCTATTCATTTATGAGGAAACTAGGGCAAGCGCTTGCGGGTTTTATCGCAGGTGTTGGCTTAAGTCTCGTTGGCTATGAGGCGTCTTTAGAAGTGCAAGCAGACGGCACGATGCTTGGGATCAAGATGTTCTTATTTTTACTTCCAGCCGTTGCAATGGGGGTAAGTTTCTTCATCTACCGTTTGATGTGGACTCTGGGTTCACCTTGTGCAGAACCAGGATCGAATGTGCAAGTGACGGAGTAGCCTTTAAAAATATACTAGGGGTGAAGACGTTGAAAAGGAGAACCTAGAGTTCTCCTTTTTTTGGTTTTCCAGCGAAACTGGCAAACCCCTTAGGTTGAAAGAAGCCTAAATCACCCTGATTGAGGGGAAGATAGTCCGAATCGCAAGGGCGTTGTTGGCCAACGTGATAGGCCAATTCTTTTATCTTTATATGATAGAAGACATTTTTAGCCGTAAGGTTGTGGGTTGGGAAGTGTATGAAAGCGAAGCTACTGCGAAAGCAAGTGCCTCACGATGAGTCAATACACAGTACCCTACTTAGAACATTGTTTGCGCATGATCCAAATGTAAAGCCTATTGGAGTGATAGGTAATTCAGGCCGCACGGCTAGCGCATTTTAATCCCTGACTCCAGAAGGGCTGAGCGATAATCATCATCTAGCCCTGCCATTTTCTTTTTCCTTGCCATACTAGCTGACTTAGTCGTGTCTTGTTTGAACAGTGCCATGGCGATTTTACGCATCACATTAAATACAAGTGGACCTTGTTGCTTTCGGATCCGCGATTCGTCCTCTCTAAAGGTCATATCTAGCATCCAATGCATGCTTTCAACTTGCCAATGGCTGCGCACCGCATTGAGTGCTTGCTCTGCATTTAGGTTTAATGAGCTTATATACCAGCGAGTTTCTGCTGTCTCTGTTCCTGCCGACTTATCATAAACATGTGCGGTTACTTTGATAATACTATTTAAGCCAGACCACCGAAACTTCTTATCTAACCAGCTATTATCAATCAATAATTGTTGGCAATCTCTCCTCTCGATTCGGCCATGTCCAGAGCCTACTTCAATATGCCTATCACTATTTTTATCGCTTAACCCTTCTCGTTCACACTTGTGCCACCACGCCTCTAACTCTCCTTGCATTCCGGAGTGATTGCCTTTGAGGGCAAGGATTTAATCTGCTTTTTGCTTAATGATTTGTTTTGCAATTTCTTTCTGACAGCCCATAGCATCAAGCGTGACAATGCTATTTTCAATATCTAGCATTGCCAGTAATTCCGGTATGGCCGTAATTTCATTCGTTTTACTATCAACAGCAGTTTGTCCAAGCACTAATTGGTGCTGGCAACTCCAAGCGCTAACGGTATGAAGAGCCGTTTTCCTATCTTTCGTGGTAAAAGAGCGTCGTGCAGTCTTGCCATTTATAGCGATGATATCTGCTCCAGTGACTTTAACCAGTGATGATATCCAAGATTGGAATGCATTTTCTATTTCATCGGGTTTTAAGCGACAGATGACTCGAGCGATCGTGTCATGTCGAGGTATGCCAGCGCTGAAGTCGCCATACTTTTTTAACCAATCAAGCTTTAGATGCCCAAAGTCTTCAATATCTTCCCAGCCTTCAGCCCCAGAAAGCACGGCACTAATAGCCAGAAGAAGAATGTCAAGAAGTTGGTGTTTTTTGCGTCGTTCGATACGAGGGTCAGTGATGGCATTGAAGTGATTCTAAAAAGTAGCGCTCATAGTTAATACATGCCCTGATCTGATCGCTACTTTCCTCAATAGTTCAATTTATAATGATCTTGCCGTGCTCTTTATGGACTCTCGTAGGGGGAAGTTTGATTATTTTGGGTGTTTTTATTAATGCTATTGGTTCGAAGACAATTGAGTTCAATAAATGAGTTAGATCTTTCAATGTGGTGGCATAGTGAATTTAGCCACTCAATTAGAAGTTTTGCAATATCTGAAGTAATCCTTTAAATGCTAATTATGCAAAATCAATGACTTACAACTATCCAAATCCTTCATTAGATGGATTTGGACAGTTGTATGATCACCAAGGGATTCTGTCGTATCGTAATTCGAGTGATCAGATTTTGTGGCTGTGGTTGACTCATAATTAAGTATCTAGAGAGAAGGCGTCTTATTACTCGCTCTAAAAGTTTCAAACTTTATTGTCACAATTCTGTTGTTCAGAAGGTGGCTACGTTAATATAGTTTCAAACTCTATTTTCACTTTTTCTATCTAGCGCTACGTAGTGTTAACCCCTACACGGGAGAAAAGTTTCGATCTTTAATGTCCGTCGACATATGCCCCTGATCACAACCTAGACGAGGATTCGTGGTTTAAATCGATAACTTTAGTCAGCAGCCATACTGTCTTGATATTCTTATAGCCGATTTTGATTCAAAAGATTATGACGATCTTCCAAAAGCTAAGTTCAAAGACATTGCTCAGCTTTATGCGGTTCAAGGCGATAATTTTTATTGTTCAAAAAATAACGCCTTCCCTTTTTGTCACCAAAAAGATGATTGCATTCGGCGAAGCTGCGGAGCTTGAAAGTACTGAAAAGCGTTTGGTAGTTAATCAAGTGGCTGATGCTGTCTACTACAAAGCGCAGGATAAGTTAATATTTAAGAGCCTAGCGACAATATCTAGTATTTTTAAAGGTATTGATGAGCTCTACAAAGAAGCCACAAAAGAAGAGGTTGAAAAATTTTTAGAAGAGGACTTTATCGAACTTTCTGATGGCTATGATACGTCTAAAGTATCGAAGCCTAATCGTAAACGTATCGCATTGGCAATGGATACACTGGCGGCATTACCAGTGGAAGAACGAGATCAAATGTACTCGTATATTCATAGTTACTGTGGGCAAAAGCTAACGTTCGATAAAGAAAACAGTAAGTTTGAAATCAACTCAGACGATGAGCTGAAATATTTGCTCTACGGTATTGAACAGCGTTTTTACACTACACCGTTAGGGCGTGAAAAACGCTTGGCTAATTCAGTCCAACCAATGTAATACACTAGTTGAATAGTTATGCGTTGTTATTTGATGTTATCGGGTTCTTAGCAAAGCTCATGACATCTCCCGAATGTGGTTCAAAAACGTGGGTATAACCATTGTTGAATTGCTAATTTGGTTTTTACATCAGTGCGCTTTATTGAGAACTTACAGCGCTGCAAGTTAAATTTGAAGGATAAAATGCAGAATTGATAAATTGTATTTTGACAACTTTTGTACTGTGTTAGGAATACTGCCGAAGTAACTCTAGGTGGCGTGGACACCAATCACCTATCTTCAAAAACCATGGAATGTAAGAGCGTGTCTGGCCTCTATTTCATTGGTGAAGTGATGGACGTAACCGGTTGGTTAGGCGGCTATAATTTCCAATGGTGTTGGAGTTCTGGCTTTGCAGCAGGTCAGTGGGTTTAAGCTTACCCATTAGATTTTAAATGACATAAAAATGGCGAGTCATACGACTCGCCATTTTTGTATTCAAAGCTTGTTATCGTTGATAATTCGGGAAGTCGCGTAGTGCGATAATCCTAATCTTTCTGGGCATTAACTTTCAGGGCTGAGGTTGTTTTTCTTCTTTCCCCATTTGATCTGCTGGATAACAAGGCCGGCAATGATCAGTACCAAGCCAAACAGGGTCGCTGGGTGAATCTCTTCGCCGATAATAGTGGAAAGTAGCATCAACGAGATAAATGGCGAGGCAAAAATCAGATTGCTGATACGCGCTGTGTTGTTGGTCAGCTTCAGTGCTGATAGCCATAAGACAAAGGTAATGCCCATCTCAAACAGGCCTACGTAAGTCACAGCCATCCAACCTTTTGCTGTGATTTGGCTAAAGCTCTCGCCTTCGTAAATGGTTAAACCGATCGCGAAGGGCAATGCCACTAAGAAACCAAGCAATACGCCAATCACAGGGTCAGCCTTGTTTTTGGTGTTTAGAATCCAGTATCCCGCCCAAAGCAAGGTTGAAAGTAGCGCCAGAGCCACACCAAGTGGACTATCGAACTGCATTCCTAGCACATCGCCTTTGGTGGCAATGACCACCACACCCGCATAACTGAAGGTACAAGCAATCCAATCTTGCTTACGAATCTTTTGCCCCAGAAAAACCGCCGCCATCAAGGTTAGCGTAATTGCCCAACTGTAGTTGATGGCCTGCGCTTGAGATGCTGGCAATAGGTCGTATGCTTTGAATAGAATCAGGTAGTAGGCCAGTGGATTGACCAAGCCGAGCAGTAGGTAATACCAAGGGTTTGAAAGGAACGTAGTACTCAGCTGAGAAAGCTTGCCTTGAAAGGCGCAGATGGCGATCAGTGCCATCGATGACACTATGCTGGCAATGGTCAGCATTTGAATCGGTGAAAACTCAGCAAGGGTCAGCTTAAAAGCAGTAGCAACTGTTGACCACAGTAATACCGCGGAAAGGCCAAAGCCCAAGGCACGACGTTCGTTCATAGCAACTCATTCTAATTTGATGGGACAGAATACGGAGCGCCTAGTCTATCTGTCGAAATTTAATACGGCAAACTGGACATTTATCCAGTATCAAAATACCATTTAATGAGTTACTTCCAATTAGGCTAAATCATTATCATGCAATGGATTATCGAACATCAAGCACCGCTTATTGCTGCTATTTCTGGCGCGCTCGTCAGCGGCGGTGTGGTGGGTTGGTGGATCAAACAGAAGTTCTCTTTTCAACAGCGACTTCTTGAACAGCAGCTAGAGTCCGACCGTTTGCTGCATGAGTCTCAACAATCCCAGCTCAAATCCTCGCTCGCAGAGGCGCAACAAGAGCTCAATGAACTGGATGACGACCGAGACAAAGCGGCATTCGAGCTCAAGCAAGCGCATGGCAAGGTGATGGCCGCGATGGAAAAGCTTCGCTACTTTGAAGCCGTGAAGCAAGAGCGCCAACAGTACGCCGATGATATCAATGTTCTTAAGGAGCATAAGTCTGAGTTGGAGGCTGAGCTTCGCGAGCAAGAGGCAAGACATGATCAAGAAAACCTCGCCAACAGTGAAAAGCTGCAACTGCTAGAACAAGCAGAATCTCGACTTAAGCAGCAGTTTGAACTGTTAGCGAATCAACTGTTTGAGAGCAAAACCGCTAAGGTCGATCAACAAAACAAGCAAAGCTTAGAGGGTTTGTTGTCGCCGCTGAAAGAGCAACTAGAAGGCTTCAAGAAACAAGTGAACGACAGCTTTAGCCAAGAAGCCAAAGAGCGTCACACCTTAGTACATGAGCTTAAAAACCTGCAACGTCTTAATGAGAGCATGACACGTGAAGCGGTTAATCTGACCCAAGCGCTAAAGGGCGATAATAAACAGCAGGGTAACTGGGGCGAGGTGGTACTGGCACGGGTGCTTGCTGAATCAGGACTGCGCGAAGGGCACGAATACCAAACGCAAGTGAACCTACAAAACGATGCGGGCAAGCGTTATCAACCGGATGTGATTGTGCATCTGCCACAAGATAAGCAAGTGGTGGTGGATTCGAAAATGGCGTTGGTTGCGTTTGAGCGCTACTTCAATGCCGAAACCGACCAGCAGCGTGATGCTGCATTGCGTGATCACTTGGTGTCGTTAAGAGCGCACATCAAAGGTTTGAGCCAGAAAGATTATCATCAGCTCAAAGGCATCCAAAGCTTGGATTACGTGTTGATGTTTATCCCGGTTGAGCCAGCATTCCAAGTCGCTATTCAAGCCGACCCTAGCTTGGTGAAAGACGCGATGGAGCAAAATATCATCTTGGTCAGCCCAACGACCTTGCTGGTGGCACTGCGTACCATTGATAACCTGTGGCGTAATGAAAGACAGAACCAGAACGCTCAAGTCATCGCAGAGCGTGCAAGTAAGCTTTACGACAAACTGCGCTTGTTTGTGGATGATATGGAAGGCCTTGGTAGCTCGTTAGATAGAGCCAACCAAAGCTATCAAGGTGCGATGAATAAGCTAGTAACAGGCCGTGGCAACGTGATTCGTCAGGCCGAAAGCTTCAAGCAATTGGGTGTTGAAGTGAAGAAACCGATCTCGATTGGTTTGGCTGAAATGGCGCAAAATGAGGCTTTTTCAGAAAATGCCTCCTTAGTAGAAAGACAACCTGCTGAGGATAAAGTAAACTAATCGGCCGCAGCGCCTCTAAACACAAAGAGCGCTGTCGATGAGAACTTACCATGGTAGATAACAGCATTATGGACACAAGCGTGCAGACAAATTCAGCAGTAGAGTCAGAAACCACACACTTTGGTTTCGAAACAGTCGCAAAAGACGAAAAAGTCGCGAAAGTAGCAGAGGTATTTCACTCTGTAGCCGCTAAATACGACATCATGAATGACTTAATGTCGGGTGGTGTTCACCGCTTGTGGAAGCGATTCACGATTGATTGCAGTGGCGTTCGCCCTGGTCAGCGTATCCTAGATCTTGGTGGTGGTACTGGCGACCTTACTGCGAAATTCTCGCGTATCGTTGGTGAAAAAGGCCACGTGGTTCTTGCTGATATCAACAACTCAATGCTGAATGTTGGCCGTGATAAGCTGCGTGATAGCGGCATTGTTGGCAACGTACACTACGTACAAGCGAACGCTGAAGAGTTGCCATTCCCAGATAACTACTTCGATTGCATTACCATCAGCTTCTGTCTGCGTAACGTAACCGATAAAGACCAAGCGCTGCGTTCTATGTACCGCGTACTTAAGCCGGGTGGCCGTCTGTTGGTTCTTGAGTTTTCTAAGCCAGTGCTTGAGCCACTATCAAAGGTTTACGACGCATACTCTTTCCACCTGTTGCCAAAAATGGGTGAGTTGATTGCTAACGATGCAGACAGCTACCGTTACCTTGCAGAATCTATTCGTATGCACCCAAATCAAGAGACTTTGGAAGGCATGATGCAAGAAGCGGGTTTCGAGAATACTAAATACTTCAACCTAACGGGCGGCATTGTTGCGCTGCACCGCGGTTACAAGTTCTAGTCGAACTTGGTAGCAGGCTCTTAGGGCGTGCTAAACAATAAGAATAAAGACAGAACGGATAGGTTAAGGCTTATCCGTTTTCAAAGGTAAGGACAGTCATGCCATTTGATCCATTGGTAACCGCGGTTATTGAAACCTCTTTAAATACTTTCGTGAACGATGATCCAGCCTTGGTTCGTCGTTTGTCTCGTTTAAAGGGGCAGATCATTCAAGTTAATTTGAAAGAGTTGAATAAAACGCTCACTTTCGTTTTCAGCCAACAAATCGATGTGTTGTCGGAATACGAAGGGCAGCCTGACTGCTACCTATCTTTGAACCTATCGGTGTTACCTGAACTGCGTGAGCAATCGAACATCACCAAGCTGATCAAGCAAGATAAGCTGATCTTAGAAGGTGATATTCAACTGGCTCAGAAATTCGCTCAACTGATGACAGACTGCAAGCCTGATTTGGAAGAGTGGTTATCGCGCGTAACGGGTGATGTGGTTGCGCATACCTTGGTGCAAGGCGTTAAAAACGTCGGTGGCTTTGTAGCAAAACAGGCAACTAAGCATCAAAATCATGTTGCTCAAGTTCTGACTGAAGAGTGGAAGATCGCACCTGCACCGTTAGAAGTCGCGCATTTTTGCGACCAAGTTGATGACGTAAAAAGCTCTGCTGCTCGTCTTGAAGCTAAGTTGAACGCTCTGTTGGAGAAAGCATGACCCCAGCAGAACTGAAACGTCTTTATCATATTATCAAGGTACAGTTGGAATACGGCCTTGATGAGTTGATGCCGGAACACCAACTGACTAAAGCCCCTTTGTTGGCGCGAAAGTCACTGTTTTGGCTCAAGAACAAGCATCAAGATAAAGAGTTGGGTCATCGCTTGCGCCTTGCGCTGCAAGAACTTGGTCCAGTGTGGATCAAGTTTGGACAGATGATGTCGACACGTCGTGATCTGTTCCCTCCTCATATCGCCGATCAGTTGGCGTTGTTGCAAGACCAAGTTGCGCCGTTTGATGGTCAATTGGCGAAGCAAGATATGGAAAAGGCGTTGGGTGGCAGTTTAGACAACTGGTTTACCGACTTTGATATCGAGCCACTGGCTTCTGCTTCTATTGCTCAGGTGCATACCGCAAAGCTTAAAGAGAGCGGTCGCGAGATTGTTCTGAAGGTCATTCGACCTGATATTCGCCCGGTGATTGACGCAGATCTAAAACTGATGCACCGAATGGCGCGTATAGTCGCTAAGTCGCTTCCTGAAGCACGTCGTTTGAAACCGGTTGAAGTGGTTCACGAGTACGAGAAAACGTTACTTGATGAACTCGACCTGCGCCGTGAGGCGGCCAATGCCATTCAACTGCGACGTAATTTTGAAGGCAGTGAAGAGCTGTATGTTCCAGAGGTTATCCCTGATCTAAGCAGCGAAACCCTGATGGTGTCAGAGCGAATCTATGGTATTCAAGTCTCCGATATTGAGACGCTAGAAGCCAACGGCACCAACATGAAATTGCTCGCGGAACGCGGTGTGACGGTATTCTTCACCCAAGTATTCCGAGATAGCTTTTTCCATGCAGACATGCACCCGGGCAACGTATTTGTTAACCCAGAGAATCCAGATAACCCTCAGTGGATTGGTTTGGATTGTGGCATTGTTGGTACGCTCAATAGCGAAGATAAGCGCTATTTAGCAGAGAACTTGTTGGCTTTCTTCAATCGAGATTACCGTAAAGTTGCTGAGCTACACGTTGATTCGGGGTGGGTGCCACACGACACTAACGTCAATGATTTTGAGTTCGCGATCCGTATGGTGTGTGAGCCAATCTTTGCAAAACCACTTGGCGAGATCTCATTTGGCCATGTGTTGCTAAACTTATTTAATACAGCAAGACGTTTCAACATGGAGGTTCAACCTCAGTTGGTGCTTCTGCAAAAGACCTTGTTGTATGTCGAAGGCCTAGGCCGTCAGCTGTATCCGCAACTTGATTTGTGGGCAACGGCGAAGCCTTTCCTTGAAACCTGGATGATGAATCAGGTGGGGCCGCAAGCTGTGATCAACGCAGTAAAAGAGCGTGCGCCATTCTGGGCAGAAAAACTGCCAGAGCTGCCAGAGCTACTTTATGACAGCTTGCGCCAAGGTAAAGCGATGAACCACAGAATGGATCAGCTTTATCAAGGTTACCGAGATAGTAAGCGTCAGCAAGCAACTGGAAAGTTTTTGTTTGGCGTTGGAGCCACTTTAGTCGTATGCTCCGCAATATTAGTTTCAAGCCCTTATGAGCAGCTATCTATGGGCTGTGGCATCGCAGGTGTCACATTTTGGTTGCTTAGTTGGCGAGCTTACCGTCGTTAGACAGTAGACTCTCTTAATATTTTTATGTGTAGACAGACCCGAGGACAATGACAATGGGTGGTATCAGTATTTGGCAACTTCTAATCATTGCTGTAATTGTAATTTTGCTATTCGGAACAAAGAAACTGCGCGGTATGGGTGGTGACTTAGGTTCAGCGGTTAAAGGCTTCAAAAAAGCGATGAGCGATGAAGACAAGCCTGCAGATAAGAAAGATGCAGACTTCGAACCAAAGAATATTGAACAGCAGAAGACAGAAGCTCACGCTGAAACAACTGCTGAAACAAAGAAAGACAAAGAGCAGGCGTAAATCGTGTTTGATATCGGTTTTTGGGAACTGGTATTAATATCTGTCGTTGGGTTAGTGGTTTTAGGGCCTGAGCGTTTGCCCGTGGCGATTCGCAGTATTTCCAAGTTTGTTGGACAAGCGAAAAGCATGGCAAACAGTGTGAAAGATGAACTTTCTCATGAGCTTAAGGTGCAAGAGCTGCAAGAAAACCTACGCAAGGCGGAAAAAATGGGTATGGAAGATTTATCTCCAGACCTTAAAGCGTCAGTCGATGAACTCAAGCAGGCCGCTGCTGAGGTTCAACGTCCGTATGCTAAGCCTGAGTCTGATAAGCCAAGTGAGACTAAACCTAGTGTCATGGAAACTGTGGAATCTGAAACCATTCAGGTCAACAGCGAAGCATCAGCACCGTCAGATAAGAAAGCCGAATAGTCTCGCAAGGAGGAGTCGCCGGATACTTGATTCGCTAGATGTTTAAATAGATATCTATTCAAGTAAATAACTATTCAAGTGGATACCAATTCAACTGGATAGATACACGCGCGGCTCCTTTTCGATCTTCCTGTTTTAAGAGGTTTGACATGTCTTCGACTGAGCAGACACAGCCTTTAATTAGCCACCTTCTAGAACTACGTAATCGCCTACTACGTGCGATTGTCGCGGTGCTAGTGATATTTGTCGGGCTAATTTATTTTGCTAATGATATTTATGAATTCGTATCAGCACCTTTGGTAGATCGTCTACCGGAAGGGGCGACGATGATCGCAACCGATGTTGCATCGCCATTTTTCACACCGCTGAAATTAACCTTGATCGCGTCTATATTCCTCGCGGTTCCGTTTATTTTGTATCAGGTGTGGGCTTTTGTTGCTCCGGGTTTATACAAGCATGAAAAACGCTTGATCATGCCGCTATTGGCTTCAAGTTCATTGCTGTTTTACTGTGGTGTGGCGTTCGCTTACTTTATTGTATTCCCGTTGGTATTTGGCTTTTTTACGGCCATATCATTAGGGGGAGTAGAGTTCGCAACCGACATCTCAAGCTATCTTGATTTTGTACTCGCGCTGTTCTTTGCTTTTGGTATTGCCTTTGAAGTGCCTGTTGCGATTATCTTGTTGTGTTGGACGGGGGCAACAACGCCTCAATCTCTGTCTGAAAAGCGTCCTTACATTGTGGTGGGTGCTTTCATCATCGGTATGATGCTGACACCACCAGATATGATCTCGCAAACACTGTTGGCGATTCCAATGTGTATTCTGTTTGAGATTGGTCTGTTTTTCGCACGCTTTTATACGCGTAAGCCAGATGCGGATGAAGAGGAAGAAGCTGAATCTTGATTCGGAATGCTTCAGTAAAAATCACATAATAAAAAAGCGGCCTAGGGCCGCTTTTTTATTATGTTTGTTTATCGAATCTTTAACTGATAGCCACAGTTCTGACATATATAGAGCTCTTTGATGCCCAAAATTTTATGCCATAGGGTTCGATGTTGACGTTGTAAGTGTTGTGAATGGTCACACATAATCAACTACCTCCATATGCAGGTGGTTGATACTATACATGTCACTTAGCTTTCTCAAATAAATTCAGGAAAAATCCGTAATAATTACTTATTAATAGATTTGTCATAAATTAAACAATGCCTTAGCATTTTTGGTGGTTATGTTTTCGACTTCTTCAAGGGTAATTCCGCGTAATTCGGCGATGCGTTTTGCTACTAATTCTGTGTAGGCTGGTTCATTGCGTTTACCGCGATTCGGTGTTGGTGCCAAGTATGGGCAATCTGTCTCTAGAATGACGTAATCCATATCGAGATGTGGGATCACCTTGTCCATCCCAGAGTTCTTAAAGGTCGAAACGCCGCCTAAACCTAAATGAAAGCCTAGCTCGTTGATCGCTTGAGCTTCCTCTAAGCTGCTACCAAAGCAGTGGAATACCCCGCGTAAGCTGCCATCTTGTTCTTTACGAAGTAGGGCAAGTGTCTCTTCAATGGAATCACGAGTGTGGATCACCACAGGTAGATCAAGCTCTTTTGCCCACTGCAGTTGAGTCACAAACGCCATCTCTTGTTCAGCCTTGAAGGTTTTATCCCAGTACAAGTCGATACCAATCTCACCCACGGCGATAAAGTCATGCTTATCAAACCAAGCTCGAATGGTTTTGAGGGTTTGCTCGATATTCGCATCCACATAACAAGGGTGTAAGCCCATCATTGAACGGCACACATCAGGAAACTGCGCTTCCGTTGCTAACATTGGTTCGATAGATTCTAAATCGATGTTCGGCAATAGAATGGTATCAATCCCTTGAGCCAGTGCGCGCTGCACAACTTGTTCGCGGTCTTCATCGAATTCACTAGCGTAAATATGAGCATGGGTGTCGATCATTGTTTTGTCCTGAAAGCGGTCTTTACTGAGTTGTCATGAGTATACGGCAGTGTGAGGAGAAGGTCATTTTTTGCCATTTATCCCTATTTTTGAGTGGGTTTCATATTTTACTGCTAGCGTCCTGAGCCATCAGTGATATGCTTTTGCCTGTATTTAGCACTTTTCATATCTAAGTATTTCGGTGCTTAGACTAGGCAAGGAGAATCTAGTGTCTGTTTCAATTCAAGGTCAATTCCCAGGTTGCCGTATGCGCCGTATGCGTAAGCACGACTTTAGCCGTCGCCTAATGGCAGAAAATCAATTGTCTGTGGATGATCTAATCTACCCAATGTTTATCCTGATGGGTAAAGACCGCCGCGAGCCTGTCGAGTCAATGCCAGGTGTTGAACGCTTGTCGATCGACTACATGCTTGAGGAAGCAGATTACCTGTCAAAGCTGGGTGTTCCTGCGATTGCTCTATTTCCAGTCGTGAACCAAGATGCTAAAAGTTTATGCGCAGCTGAAGCTCATAACTCAGAAGGTTTGGTGCAGCGCGCTGTACGTTTACTAAAAGAGCATGTGCCAAACATTGGCGTTATTACTGACGTAGCACTAGACCCGTTCACCACTCACGGCCAAGACGGCATCATCGATGAAGATGGTTACGTGATGAATGACGAGACGACTGAAGTCTTGATCAAGCAAGCATTATCACACGCTGAAGCGGGTGCTGACGTAGTTGCCCCATCGGATATGATGGATGGTCGCATTGGTAAGATCCGTGAAGCGTTAGAAGAAGCGGGCCATATTCATACTCAGATTATGGCGTACTCTGCAAAATATGCATCGTGCTACTACGGCCCATTCCGTGATGCAGTTGGCAGTGCTTCGAACCTGAAAGGTGGTAACAAGAAGAACTACCAGATGGATCCAGCCAACAGCGATGAAGCGATTCATGAAGTCGCGATGGATCTTAATGAAGGTGCGGACATGGTGATGGTGAAACCAGGCATGCCTTACCTTGATATTGTTCGTCGTGTTAAGCACGAACTGCAAGCGCCTACGTTTGCTTACCAAGTATCTGGTGAATACGCGATGCACAAAGCGGCGATTCAAAACGGCTGGCTGAAAGAGCGCGAAACCGTCATGGAATCACTGTTGTGCTTTAAGCGTGCTGGCGCTGATGGCATTCTTACTTACTTCGCTAAAGATGTCGCAGAGTGGCTTGCTGAAGATAACGCACAAGCTGCTGAGCATTTAAAAGAAAAGTAACCGTGTAGATCTCACTTAAGTGATCAGTAAAGGGTTGGCCATTGTGCCAGCCCTTTCGTTTATAAGGATGAATAAGATGTCAGTTGTCGTACGTGAAGGTTCTTTAGAAGAAGTGGTGTCTGTGGTCGAGCAGATCTCTGAGTTCGCTAAAAAAGAGAGTGTCGCTTCTCTGTCAGAGCGGCTGGCAGGGAAAAAGAGCCTTATCTTAGTGGCTGAAGAAGCTGGCGTGTTGCTTGGCTTTAAGATCGGCTATGAATTGGATCAAGATACTTTTTACAGCTGGTTTGGTGGCGTGTCACCGCTCGCGAGGAACAAAGGCGTTGCACAGGCGCAATTAGACGCTCAGGAACAGTGGGCGAAAGAGCAGGGCTACAGACAGTTAAAGGTTAAGTCTCGTAACCAGTTCCCTGCAATGTTGCGTCTGTTATTGAGAAACGGTTACCTAATCGAAAAATTTGAAGAAAAAGAAGACATTAATGACCATAGAATCCATTTTTTGAAGCAAATTTAAGCACTGCTGTTAACGGTTTATAAATCAAATGATATCTATTCTCATTTAAGTGTTGACTATTAAATGAGAATCATTATTATTAACTTCGTCTTAGGGAATAAGGAAATGTTCACAAGGATGTTAAGTACTCAAGTATCTACTTGGTTACCCAACAGAATTCTCGCGAACTTGTACTAAGTTCTTTTTGACACGACATTGCTCACATTGCTTCCAGTGTAATTTATAGCTTTTAGGTAAAGCTGTGGTATTCAATTTGAATGGCTTTACCGGTTTTTGCTAGGCGACATCTTCGGGTGTCGCTTTTTTTATACCTACCATTTCAACAAGATGCATATTTAGTGGCACGTATTTTTATGAATAAAACGCCATCAGCATTCTTTTCCACAACGCAAGATCGAGAAAAGATCGTTGATCATCTGTTCGATCTGTAAAATTATTCTTTATTTTCAGTTGTTTATTGGTGTTTTTTGAGTTGTTCACCTTAGTTCTCAACAGGGTGGATAAATAATATAAACAGAGTTATCCACAGAACGCTTGCGTCTAAGAACAAAAAATAACAACAAATCGATTATAACGAACACAACCGAGTGAACGGATACAGATCGACAACGTGGAATCCAACCAACAGACGTGGCATTCTTAACAGATAATTTCTGTACTTACTGGATACACAAACATTATGGCTCGTATTCCTGATAATCCATTGATTCTGATCGATGGCTCTTCTTACCTATATCGCGCGTTCCATGCTTACCCTGGCACAATGAGCAATGGTGATATCCCAACTAACGCTGTTTACGGTGTAGTTAACATGCTGCGCAGCATGATGCGTCAATTTGCTTCTGATCGTATTGCGGTAATTTTTGATGCGAAAGGAAAGACGTTCCGTGATGACATGTACCCAGAGTACAAGGCAAATCGTCCACCTATGCCTGATGATCTTCGTTGCCAGATTGAGCCTTTGCACAATGTGATTCGTGCAATGGGTTTGCCACTTATCTCTATTCCCGGAGTTGAAGCGGATGACGTGATCGGTACGCTAGCTTCTCAAGCATCTAAAGCGGGCATGCCGGTTTTGATCAGTACTGGCGATAAAGATATGGCGCAGCTGGTTGATGACAACGTTACTTTGATCAACACCATGACCAACGTGGTTATGGATCGCGAAGGCGTGATAGAGAAGTTTGGCATCCCACCTGAGCTGATTATCGACTACCTTGCACTGATGGGCGATAAAGTGGATAACATTCCTGGCGTTCCAGGTGTTGGTGACAAAACAGCAACTGCTCTACTACAAGGCATTGGTAGCATCGAAAAGCTGTATCAAAACCTGGATGATATTGCCGCTCTTGGCTTCCGTGGTTCAAAAACCATGGCTAAGAAGCTGATTGATAATAAAGACAACGCTGAGATGTCTTACGAGCTTGCAACGATCAAACTGGACGTCGAGTTAGAAGAGACACCTGAGTCGCTTGTAAAAGCACAACCAAATACGGATGAGCTGATTAAGCTATACGGTCAACTGGTCTTCAAATCTTGGTTGAACGAGCTACTGGAAGGCGGCAGCGGTGTGGTTGAGGCGGATGAAAAGTCGGGTGCTGTGCGTAGCAGCACGGCATCAACCACTTCTACCGTAGAAATGAACACCTCTGCAGTGACGATTGATCGCAGCAACTACGAAACCATCTTAGATGAAGCCTCTTTTAATGCGTGGCTAGAGAAACTGAAAGCGTCAGAGGTGTTTGCCTTTGATACTGAAACAGACAGCTTGGACTACATGGTGGCTAACCTTGTTGGTCTATCATTCGCAACCGAAGAAGGCGTTGCCGCTTACGTACCGGTTGCCCATGATTACCTAGATGCACCTCAACAACTCGACCGTGATTGGGTACTTGAACAGCTTAAGCCGATTCTTGAAGATGACGCACAGGCTAAAGTCGGTCAAAACCTGAAGTACGATATGAGCGTTTTAGCGCGCTACGGTATCGAGATGAAAGGCATCAAGCACGACACCATGCTAGCGTCTTATGTTTTTAATAGCGTTGGCGGCAAGCATGATATGGATAGCCTAGCGCTGCGTTTCCTTCAGCACAGCTGCATCTCATTTGAGCAAATCGCAGGTAAAGGTAAGAAGCAGCTTACTTTCAACCAGATTGAGCTGGGAGAAGCGTCTCCATACGCAGCAGAAGATGCTGACGTGACACTACGTCTTCATAACCGTTTGATGGAAAACATTGAGCAAGATGAAAAGCTAAAAGCCATCTATGAAGAAATCGAAGTACCACTGATCCCTGTAATGTCTCGCATTGAACGTACCGGCGTATTCATCGATGACATGTTGCTGGGCGCTCAATCGCAAGAGATTGCGGTTCGATTGGATGAGCTAGAACAGAAAGCCTACGAGATTGCAGAGCAAGAGTTCAACATGAACTCGCCAAAACAGCTGCAAGCGATCCTGTTTGAGAAAATGGGTCTGCCTGTTATCAAGAAAACGCCATCAGGTGCACCTTCAACCAACGAAGAAGTGCTGCAAGAGTTGGCTCTTGATTACCCGCTACCTAAGCTGATCATTGAGTATCGTGGCCTTGCGAAACTAAAGTCGACCTACACAGATAAACTACCGAAGATGATCAACGCTGAAACGGGTCGTGTTCATACGTCTTATCACCAAGCGGTGACAGCAACGGGTCGATTGTCTTCAACAGATCCAAACCTGCAGAACATCCCAATTCGTAATGAAGAAGGCCGTCGTATCCGCCAAGCATTCGTTGCACAACATGGTTGGAAGATTCTAGCGGTCGATTACTCTCAAATTGAATTGCGTATCATGGCGCACCTTTCGGGTGATAAAGCGCTTCTGGAAGCATTCCAACAAGGCAAAGATATCCACGCGGCAACGGCTGCTGAGATCATTGGTGTTGATATTGAGAGTGTGACCACTGAACAACGTCGTCGTGCTAAAGCCGTTAACTTCGGTCTTATCTACGGTATGAGTGCCTTTGGCTTGGCTAAGCAACTGGGTATTCCTCGTGGCGAAGCACAGCACTACATGGACACTTACTTCGAGCGTTACCCTGGCGTAATGCAGTATATGGAAGACACGCGCAGTGCTGCTTCAGAGCAAGGCTTCGTTGAAACCATTTACGGTCGTCGACTGCACCTTCCTGAGATTCAATCTCGTAATGGCATGCGTCGTAAAGCTGCTGAACGCGCGGCGATCAATGCGCCAATGCAAGGCACAGCAGCGGACATCATTAAGAAAGCGATGTTGTTAGTCGATGAGTGGATTCAAGCCGAAGGCGATGGTCGTGTGAAGCTATTGATGCAAGTACACGATGAATTGGTGTTTGAAGTGGAAGAGTCAGCTTTAGCCGAAATTGAAAGTAAAGTACAACAATTGATGGAATCCGCGGCAGAACTAGAAGTGCCGCTTGTGGCGGAAGCTGGCCACGGTGATAACTGGGATCAAGCCCACTAATCAGTTTTTGACCTTATTAAGCAAATTAGTATGAGCCAGTGCACAAACACTGGCTTTTTTTTGTCTCGAATAAAGATAAGCTGTGAAAAGAACTTAGATGTTTTAATAAAACATTCATGAAAAAAAACTACAAAAATTGTTTTCATTTCTGAGCAATTGTTGTACATTAAATCTTGTAGGGTACAGAGGTAAGATGTTCTATCTTTCAGACCTTTTGTTTCACGTTATTGGATTAGGCTGATTCAGCCGCCCCAGTCAGTATTTGACTGGGGCGTTTTTTCTTGTGCGAAAGAAAAATATTTCCAACCTATCATTCCCCCGTAAAACCTCTCATTTTTAGTGCCTTTTATTACACTTTCTCAAGCACAGTGATAAACCCCTGATTTGCCTTAGATCTGAAATTCGATCAGCTTTTGGTAATTTAAATCCGTCTCTAAGTCGATTGTTTTATCACTTGAAATAACTTTTATTTTACAAGTTATCGATAAAGGATTGATGGATCACGCCTTATTTATCAGTGTATTGAGTCGGTGAATGCTCAATGTAATCCATGATTTTCTGTTGTTTCTCGGTGCTGTATTTCAGTGCTTCGGCGGTGATCTGGATGGATTGTGCCATCGAAGAGATATTGTTGGTCGCTTTTACCAAGGTTTGCTGCATGGGTTTCAGGATAAGCAGATAGATAGCGGTCAAAGCGATAATAATGACGGCGATAACGGCCGCCAGCGCAATGATGATCTTGGTCTGAATATCATCCAACAGCATTTGACTGGTTTGTTTAAAGGCGAGTCGAGATTGGTCTAAGGCTTGTGGCAGTTGATTGAGTGATGTCTTGGTGGAGCTCGCAAGCTTATTGATACTTTCAACCGTTTGATTGAGGGCTTGTTGCTGGTCGTCGCTTAGGTTGGGGTTGTTGACTATCGCTTGCAAAGATTGCGATATCACCTCAAGAGACTCACTCGCGTCTTGGGCGTACTTTTCCATGCCATCGAGGTCTAAGGTCATATCGACATTGATCAGTGGGGCTTGTTCTTGTTCTTGTTCTGCTTCAGAGGCAAACCCTGTCAGTGAGACCAACATAAGTGCAATGATGGCCAATGGTGTTTTCCACATGAGTATTCCTTTCTCATTGTTCTGATTATTTAGATGTGTCTTTTAGTATGGTTCACTTCTATTGGTTTTAGTGGCTAAATCCGATTTTTAACACTAAAAACTTATGCTTAACTCACTCATTTTTGGGCAAAAAAATACCCCACCTATATAAGGGGGGGCATTGATAAGGCTAAATCACGTGTTGTAAGTGCTCTAACCTATAGCGATAAGTAGAGGAACTACTCTGAGTCGTTGTGCTCTTCGTCTGCTAACTCATCAATGATTTGATCAGCAAGCGCAGGCGCAAACCACTCATCCATCTTGGCACGCAGTTGGTCAACGCCGATGCCCTTCATTGAAGAGAAGACATCAACCGCAACATCACCACCGAAAGATTTTGCATCGTTACGGATTTTCAGTAGCTGTGCTTTACGCGCACCACTTTTCAGTTTGTCTGCTTTTGTTAACAAAACCTGTACTGGGATGCGGCTATCGATAGCCCAGTAGATCATTTGTTGGTCAAGGTCTTTCATTGGGTGACGGATATCCATCAATACCACTAAACCTTTCAGGCTTTCACGTCGTTGTAGGTATTCACCTAGCGACTTCTGCCATTTTTTCTTCATCTCAAGTGGTACTTGAGCAAAGCCATATCCAGGTAAATCGACGATATGACAACCGTCCGTTACCTTAAATAGGTTGATTAGCTGAGTTCGACCGGGTGTTTTACTGGTTTTCGCCAAGCTTTTTTGGTTTGTAACGCGATTTAGCGCGCTAGATTTACCAGCATTGGAGCGTCCTGCAAACGCAATTTCGATCCCTTCGTCTTCTGGTAAATGACGAATATCAGGTGCACTGGTAATGAAATGCGTGTTTTGATAATGAATTTTTACGCTCACTGTTAACTCCATCTCGACTTTGTGTAGTCGATTGATTACTTTTTTGTGAATTTGTGTAAAATAACCGTGCTCGGCATAAGGTCGCCTATTGTACCATGAGTGGCAACATAGAGTGGTACTGGAAGCTTGATAATTATAATGGAATGTCATGAAGAAATTAGCGCTAATTTTGAGTCTTTTAGCCAGCTGCTCAGTATGGGCTCAAGGTAGTATTGAAGCTGGTAAAGCCAAATCACAAACATGTGTTGCCTGCCACGGTGCTGACGGCAACAGCCTGATCACTCAGTACCCTAAGCTGGCTGGTCAACATGAGAAGTATCTAGAGAAGCAGTTAAAAGAGCTTAAGCTAGGTATGACAAGTGGTGGTAAGCAAGGTCGTTACGAACCTGTAATGGGTGCAATGGCGATGCCTTTATCTGAAGAAGATATGGCTGACCTAGCGGCATACTACGCCTCTCTACCTATCTCTAGTAACTCTACTCCTGAAAATGTAGTAGATGAAGGTAAGGTTCTTTACACAGCGGGTAACGCAGAACGCGGCGTAACGGCGTGTATTGCTTGTCATGGCCCTCGTGGTAATGGTACCGAACTTTCTGGTTTCCCTAAGATTTCAGGTCAGCACGCAGATTACATCAAGGCTCAACTTGAAAAATTCCGCGATGGTGACCGTAATAACGACATGAATGCGATGATGCGTGATGTAGCTAAAAAGTTAACAGACGCTGATATTGATACCTTATCGAAGTACGTTGGTGGTTTACACTAATTTGTCGGTTTCTTGCTCTTAGCCAGAGTAAAGGAATGTACGTTCGAGCGAGATTGAAGAGACGCCCCGATCAGTAATGGTCGGGGCGTTTTCTTTTGTATTGGTTTTATTAATGCGTTTTGTGTTTATGTCTGATTTATCAATGTGTGATCGATTTGTGTACAAAAGTGTGAAGTCGCACTCTTGTAGTCTTTTTGTAACACGGTAAAGTAACCGCCATCAGCTAGGAGCTGACTTAGATATGGATGATCATCTAGTCTAACGGTATAGACAGAAATGGATCAGGCTAGGACAGCCCAGCAACAAGGTGTTAGAAAAGGATAGCCAAAACTCATCAGGACGATGAACAACAAACAAATTTGGCATGGAAAGCACCAATAACAAATGGAGATTTGTGTACCAAGTTGAGTATGCAAATTTTGGCCGATATAGGCAGATTTAGAGAGCGATAGGTTTTCCTATCGCTTTTTTTATTGATTTGATGAAAAAACACCCAATACCTCTCCACTATAAACTCAGTTTCTGGTATGTTTCGCATCCCTGTTTAAGGATGTGCTATGTATACTTGTCCCTTATGCCATCACCAAGGCGTGAATCACTATTTTGAAGACAAACGCAGAGCCTATCTGCAGTGTCAGCAATGTGAACTGGTATTTGTTAAACCTGAACAAAGGTTAGAAGCAAAAGAAGAAAAAGCACACTATGATCTCCATGAGAACGATCCTAGTGATGCAGGCTATCGCCGCTTTTTATCTCGCATCGCGGATCCACTAACAGACAAAATTTCATCTAACTCACACGGGTTGGATTTTGGTTGTGGCCCAGGCCCTACGCTATCTATTATGTTAGAAGAAGCCGGACACACCATGGAGTTGTACGATATCTATTACCACCCAGAACCCTCTGTGTTGGAAAAAACGTATGACTTTATGACTGCCACGGAGGTGATAGAGCATCTTTATCACCCAGACAAAGTGTGGCAGCAATGGTTGAATTTAGTTAAACCCAAGGGCTGGATTGGTCTTATGACTAAACTAGTAATAGACGTAGACGCGTTTGCTGGTTGGCACTACAAGAATGACCCGACACATGTCGTCTTCTTTAGTCGTCAAACATTCCAGTTTTTGGCAGAGCGGGATAAGCTCGAACTAGAATTTTTTGGAAATGATGTAATTTTACTGAGGAAAGTGCAGTAATGGGTCGTAGTAAGAAATCAAGAAAGCCGGGAGCACTTGGCGCTCCGGAGCCTATGGTTACTCGTAACCGTAGTGAATCTGATGTTGAAGGTCGTGAACGTAAGCGTGTTAAAAAGCGTAAAGGCCTTAAGTCTGGCAGCCGTCACTCAGATGGTAGCGAAGCAAAACAGCGTAAAGCTGCACAAGCTCGTGATCCACGTTTAGGCAGCAAGAAAAAAATTCCGCTGATCGTTGAACCAGCGAAGAAGCCGACTAAACAAGAGCGCAAGCTATCTAACGAACAAGAGTTAGAGATGCTTGAGAATGACGCTCAACTGAACACACTCCTAGATCGTATCGAAAATGGTGAAAACCTAGGTGCTGGTCTACAGAAGTTTGTTGATGAGAAACTTGATCGTATCGAACACCTAATGGGACGCTTAGGTCTACTAGAGCCAGAAGACGATGAAGAAGAGATCTTCGAAGAAGCACCGGTTGCCTCTAAGAAGAAAGCGAGCTCTGACGAAGACTTGCTATCTCAATTCGAAGATTTCGATTTAGACAGCTTTAAAGGTTAATAGCCAGTGAACGTAACCTTATTAGCAATTGCTGGTGGAATTATCATTCTCGGCTTGGGCTCTTACGCAGGTTACCTTCTACTTCAAGTGAAGAAGCAGACGGAGTTGCAAAAGCAGCATCAAGCACTAGCCATTGAAAAACGCAACGCGACGATTTACGAAAACGTAAATACTTTGTGCTTAGCGGGCATTCAAGGGCAATGTGACTTACCTGAGATCAGTATCCGAGTGTGTATCATTATGGATAATGTTCAGGGTGATGAGCGTGTCGATTTTGATTCTGAGTATCCTGCTCTTTCTGAGCTGTACCATATCGTAAAAGATATGGCTCGCGGAGAGGCAAGACAGGAACTGACGAAGAAAGAGCGCATGCAGCAGAATCTCACGCGCCATAAGGCAGAGACTCGCTTGAATGATGCGGTCATTGAAGATCTGAAAAGGTTGCAAGAGAAGGTTAAACCTCTCAACAACCAAATCAACATTCAGATGATCTAGTCGCTAAGACTATTTAAAATAGAGGCTTGTTTAATACAGGGTGTTCTTGAGACACCTTATCTTTATAGATAGTGTTAAATGAGCCTTCTTACCTTTTGCGTCTCGTTAATCCCGACGCTTTGTTAGTGATCAAGCTAGCAGTTCTGAGTTTTTGTCTAAAAAATTGATTTTGTCTTGGAACGACCTTACAGGTCGTGTGGCAAAATAACCCGTCTATATTTTAATGTATGTAAAATGATTTGAGAGACCTTAGGTTCTCGCGGATCTAAATTGGAAATACCGCTATGTCGAGCAAGCCAGTAACAACGAATCAGCAAATCGTTTGGGATCAAGAGATCTTAAACAAGTACAACTATTCGGGACCTCGTTACACCTCATACCCAACTGCGTTGGAGTTTCATGAAGCGTTTACCGTCGCTGATTACGACATGGCGTGTACTCAATATCCTGAGCGTCCACTCTCTCTTTACGTGCATATCCCGTTCTGCCACAAGCTTTGTTACTACTGTGGTTGTAATAAAGTCATTACTCGTCACTCGCATAAAGCGGATGAGTACCTTGATGTGATTGAACATGAAATCCGCCAACGCGCCTCTTTATTGAATGGCCGTGAAGTGACGCAATTGCACTTCGGTGGTGGTACGCCAACGTTCTTGACCAAAACACAAATCACTCGTTTGATGAGTATTTTGCGTGAAGAGTTTAACTTCACCGCTGACGCTGAAATCAGTATTGAAGTTGACCCGCGTGAGATTGAGCTAGACGTACTTGACCACCTGCGTAACGAAGGCTTCAACCGCCTGAGCATTGGCGTGCAAGACTTCAATAAAGAAGTGCAGAAACTGGTTAACCGTGAGCAAGATGAAGAGTTCATCATTGCGATGGTTAAACGAGCGAAAGAGCTAGGCTTCCGTTCAACTAATCTGGATTTGATCTACGGCCTACCAAAGCAGACTCAAGCTTTGTTCGCTGAAACATTGAAGCAAGTGTTAGAAATGAAGCCGGGCCGTTTATCGGTATTTAACTACGCACACATGCCTCAGCTGTTTGCGGCGCAGCGTAAGATTAAAGACGAAGATCTACCTGAAGCGAAAGAGAAAATGGCTATCTTGCAAGATACCATCGAGACGCTAACGGGAGCGGGTTACCAGTTCATTGGTATGGATCACTTCGCACTACCTGAAGATGAGCTAGCCGTAGCACAGCGTGAAGGTATTCTGCATCGTAACTTCCAAGGCTACACCACCCAAGGTGAAGCTGACTTAATTGGTTTCGGTGTTTCTGCGATTTCTATGGTTGGTGATGCTTACGCACAAAATCAGAAAGAGCTGAAGAAGTACTACGCTCAGGTGAATGACCTGCGTCATGCACTTTGGAAAGGTGTTGCTCTAGACAGTGACGACCTTCTACGTCGTGAAGTGATCAAGCAGCTGATTTGTAACTTCAAGCTTGATAAAACAATGATCGAATCTGAGTTCTCGGTTAACTTTAATCGCTACTTCAAAGAAGATTTAGAGCTTCTACAAACCTTCATCAACGATGATTTGGTTGAAGTCGATGACAAAGAAATCCGCGTTACTCTGCGTGGCCGCTTGCTGATCCGTAACATCTGTATGTGTTTTGATAAATACTTACGTGCAAAGGCTCGCCAGCAGCAATTCTCTCGCGTTATCTAATCGCTCGATAGAGAATAGAACAATAAAAAATGGTTCATCGCGGCT
>NZ_JBFRJM010000041.1:0-63786 GCF_041468865.1 Vibrio sp. 10N.286.52.C3
CATAACCATAATACGCAGTTGGCATGACAAAAAAGGAGATTGAAATCTGAGAGGTTTCAGGGCCTGTTACTCGCGTAATTTTACGTACAGCGCCGCATGAATCTATCTATTTAATTACTGGCTGGCTTTGACTCCGCGTTAATTGGATTAAATCGTGATGGCTTTATCACATGTCTGCTCAAACTTAATTAAGACTTCTAATTACGGATGCCTCTCCAAAGTTAGTCCAGAGTCTCTGCTGGTTGAGTGTTAAAAGCTATTACCCTGATTTTGCTTACCAAAGAACCTAGATGATTAACGCTTCCACTAACTCTCGGTCTATTGTCCGTACTACCAATAAACTGAAAAGACTTGGTTACTCTTGTTCGCTAGATTTAACGGTCCCAAAAGACCAAGCGAACTCCCGAATCATCTAGTCTTGTTTACCTATGTTGGCTTGTTCTTCACCAAATTGAATCAACTATCAACGTCATCAGTAACATCCGTATTCGTTTTTCAAACCACTAACTTTGAATTTTCTGATGCCCAACGGTCATTGTTACCAAACTGCGTTGCCATCCAAAACGAACTTCTATAAACGACTTGGCTAATCGTAAGTTACAGTGCAACATAAATTCTATTAACCTCTGTCTGGACTATATTAACTTGTCTCATAACTGCGATAATGACACTTCTATTACCAACAAGTCTTTAAAATCAGATCTTTAGGCTAGTTCTCAATTAGTTAGAGTATCTTTTGTTTGTTAACATATTCTGGAACTGAATAACTTATTATCTTAGAAGGCTTTACATGAAAATCAGTACAATCGCCCTATCGCTATTCACCGCTTTTTTTGGCATCAGCTCGCAGGCGCTTGCTAGTGAAAACGAAAACTCACCTAGAGAGCATGGTCATTTTTATGCTGGTGTTGATATCGGCTTTTATAATGAAACTGAATTAGAATATCGTGGCAGCGCCATTGAAGATTCATCTGATCTATCAGACTTTAGCTATAACTTGGTTGGAGGCTACGAATTCAATACACATGATGTCGTCAAACTGGGGCTAGAAGCCGAGTACCGAAAAATCGGAAAAGTTAGCTATAACGACTTAATGGATATTGAAGGCCATGCTTTCTTCGTAAACATTAAACCAAAGTTTATTGTTGAAGGTGACGTATTAGATCTGTATGTATCTTTATTAGCCGGTGTTGGCTCTATGGATATGGAAGCGAAAGCTTTTGGAGTATCAGACTCTAAGTCTGAAGCAGCCTACCAAGTTGGTGCTGAGCTTGGTGCGATGGTAACAGACAACATCGATATCCATATTGGTTACCGCTATGCAAACGTTGAAATTGAATCCATCGATGTGTCACCTCAAACCGCTTACCTAGGTGCAAGGTACCACTTCTAAACTTGATTCACTCGTAGGCTCAATACTACTAAAGCCGTCCTTTTAAAGCTCGGCTTTAATTTTGATCACCTATTTCCCTACTCGACCTCTACTTTGACAAGACAATTCAACCATAAATAAAGTTACGTTGTATCTTCTGTAAAAAGTTACAACTTGAAAGCTTTGCCCTAACGCAAAATAAACCACTTTAACAGGCTACTATTTCGTGTTTAAATTTTGATCTATCAAACAGTTATACGAATAAATTTGGTGATTAAGCAATCAAATGCTATGCATTCAATCCTTAAAAGTAAATTAAAGTGTTAACATCAGGCAATTTTGTAAACTAGGCGTTTGATATGTTGCCTAAACTTTATAAGTTCAGATCGCTCCACGACAGAAACATACAATCTATTTCCGAGTGTTCGTTGTGGTTTGATTACGCTAAAACTTTTAATAACCCTTTTGAATCTAACCACGCATTCAACAAAGAGCTTCAACAAAACTTTAAGATCATGTGTTTCTCTCAGTCGAACGACCACCCAATACTATGGTCGCAGTATGGTGACAACTTTAAAGGCATGTGTATCGAGTATGATCTCAACTGCTATAACGGTGAGGCCAATCTCAACTGTTTTGAAGTCCAGTATGAAGACGAACCGAATATGTTCCGCCCGGCATCGCTAAGAGGTTTACAAACATCAAGACTGGGAGCTGAGATATTCAAAATTAAGCATTCTAATTGGCGTTATGAAAAGGAATACCGCTGGGTATTACCTGATGACGAGATGATCGGAAATAAACTCTACCTTAATAGAGAGTGCCTAAGCTCGGTGATTCTGTCAGAGCACGCTCCTGCCGACAGGAAATTGAAAGTTCTGATGACTTGCCAGCGCCTTGGTATCCCTGTTAAACACGCAATAGCAAAGCAAGAGTCGTTTACCTTCGAAGTGGTCAGTTAAGTAGAGTGTAATCCTACTGTTTAGCGCCAAAACAAGACATTCACATAAAGTTACAGCGCAACAAAAAAGAGAGCGACATTAATGAGACTCTCTCTTTTTATTACATGTTCACCGTAAGCTTTCCCAATCCTTTATCTTGCATCTGCTCAATCGTCGCGATAGACATTTGAACAGTTGAAAACCAATAAGGTCGGTGCTTAACGTTAAATAGTTCACTATTATCTAACGCCTCGAAAACAGAATATTTTCTACCTTGAGCCAAAGCTGCACCATAAACCGTTCGCTCAAGTACTGGAATGTCATTCACTTCCTCTAGAAGTGCCCTCTTGATGAACTGATTTCCAGGGCTCCAATCTATAAATTCAACGAGGTTTTTTAGTAGCTTAAGCTCTAGCTGCTCGACCATTGATTCAAGAAACTGTGTGTTTGGCATCACCTCAGTACAAGCATAATATTCGTCATGCTTGTCACTTGCTTCACGATAACCAAGCATCGTTTTTACCAATGCGTCTTCAAACGTTGAAGAAAAGTGGTTACAAATTAAAAACAAAGGCAGAACTCTCAACACACCAAGTAAAATGCCTACGTTAGGATCTTTAACCGACGTTTCTTGAAGTCGAATTCGAGTCGCATTTGACGTCACGACCAAGTGTTGCCAAACCTTAGGTGTGATGTGTTTAATGTTGCCATCATTCCACTTAATCAGCTGTTGACTCATTAACAATGGGAACAATAAACGACAATTTTCTATTCCTATTTGTCGTGCTGCAACTTTTGGATCGAGAATTACCTTAGATTTCTTTCCATATTTATCTGCAAACTCTTGATTGGAAACAAACTCGATTAAACTTGAGCTCAATGGCCTACTTTTCGCGGATATTTCATGGAGTTTGGAAAAGTTTAAAGATGGCGAATACGCAACACTAGCGAACTGATTGTAATCGGGTAAGTCTGAAAACAACGAACTTATTAAGGTACCTTGAAGCTTCTCAAGCATTAGCGCAGAAGCGGCATTGCTGACATCATCGATAACGTATCGTAAGGTTTGTTGCTTCGCGTCGACTTTTTCACGATGAGCATTGACTCTATCCTGCTCGCAGCGCAATAAAATACGTTGATTGTGAGATATGCGGTCAGATTCATCAAATATGACACTATCACAATACCTATTTTCCAAACTTAGTAACGTGTCTACTGTAGATTGTGCGAGCTTATATTCAGGTGAGATTAACCATCGATTAAAGCGAGCTTCAACATTGATTGAGACCTTCCTTGAGATCTCAACTACTTCAGGGGTATAACTTTTATTTGCTAACAACAACCGTGACTTTCCTTTGCCGTAAATGCTCTTGTATCGGCATATCCTGCCTTTATAACAAAACTAATATTAATAGAAATTAGAGATTGGTTCACGAAATTGTTTCAATAAAATCAAGGATATTTAGTTATAGTGCGTTGAGAGTGGCTAGTGTGTGATATGTAGCCGGATATACTTTTCTGGAAAGCTGTATTTGAACCTTTTCTTCGTCGGTAGGTGTTTTTTCGCCTGCTTGCAAACTTTACTATCTCCAGACGTTCTCACCTTTTTGATTCTTGCATAACCTTTAGAGTGCTTCATCTCAATCATCAGATCGCAATAACCCTCGAAATCAACATTACTCTTGTTGAGCCCTTTCATGACGGTGACTTTTATCTTTTTAGCTACAGGATTAACCAATGCATCGTCGGGAAAAGCGACTGGGGATAAAAAACATAATAGTAATACTAGATATCTCATACTGCTCTCTCTTTGTTGAGGGTGAGAACAGTATGCGGAGATTTAAGAGAAATGAAGGATTAACTTAGTATGAGGATTGACCAGCTAACGCGTAACTCTCAACGATTACGCTTTCTTTGAGCCTTTAGACTTAAAACCATTATGCGGGAACACGTTACGAATACGTTGCTGTACGTTTTTAGGAACATCTTTAGTGAACTTGAGATTGTAACCAGAACGTTTTGCATACACTTTTAGCTCGCCTTTAAAGGTATTGTTATGACCAATCTCTTGAAGGTTGTGCTTAAAGCTCGGTGGAAGATGCCCTTTAACTTGTTCGATCGCCCCGTCGCTAAATTTAATTTTCAATACCGGTCGGTCGACTGCTACTAACCAAAAAACTAATACCGCACCGATTAAGATTACGTACATCATAATGTCACCACTACTGTTGATGGTTATTTATCGTCAGAAAGGAGCTTGCTTAAGTCTTCTTTGAGGCTAGTCACCGTCTTGCTGGCCTGCTCACTACGAGACGCTTCGCTAACCAAATACTCGATGGCATCTGAGAGCGTACAACCTAGCTCGTTCGCACGTTGAGATAGCTTTTCCCATACACGGTAATCAAGGTCGATTGATTTCTTCTTTGTATGAACTTGTTCAGCATTGAAGTGGCGTTTTCGCTTAGCTCTGATCGCTTGTTTAAGCTTGTTATCGAGCTCAGGAGACATGTTGTTAGATATCCACTCAAGGACACCTGTAGGTTGGTGTTCAAGCTTCAATAAGGCTTTAACAGCAACGTCAGCTTCACTTGAATCTATGTGGCAGGTGATCGACTCGCCTTCTTTCCATTTTTTGACCAGATAGTTCCATTTCCAACCACATTCCAAGTTTTCAAGTTGCTGATATTTCATGTCTAATCTCGAGAGTTAATCCTAGTGACAGCGTAACCCAAAATAGGCTATTTAACAATTATGATCTTGAAAGAATAGACCAAGATCATACTTATATTAGCTTAGTGATTAGTAACTACAACATAGAGCTACAAGCGAGATCGGTTTTTCTATATACTCCCTACCTCATTATCATAATCAGAAACTTAAATGACTCAAGTAGATTGGCGACATGTTACGCCTCAGTACGACGAATATAGCGCTCAATTAGAGCAATTCCCTGACATCTCGCCTTTCCCGTTTTCAGATATTCAACATAGATTCAAAGATGCGTTAACCCGCTTTGTCCGTTTGTCTAACCTTTCGCGTGTTTTACTTGTAAACGCTCCAGACAATTCGATCTATCGTCAAATGATTGTTGAATCTCTAGTCACTGCTTTAGATGATCACACTCTACCGGTTATAAAAACTGAGTCTTTAAATGCTGTCTCTCTGTTTGACCAAGTTCAGTCAAAAGACGGTAAGGTTGTAGCGACAAAGCCCGGCCTACTGGCTAGAGCAAACAACGGCTATCTGATCGTTTCAGCAAACTTGATCTTGGCCAACCCAGGAAGCTGGTTACTGCTTAAATCAGCACTGCTTGGTGAAGCCGTAGAACCAATCAGCAGTAATCCAGAGCACTTGAACCCATCCCCGACTTTGCCTTTGACTTACAACATTAAGTTGATTGTTGTTGGAGACAGAGCTCAACTAGGTGACCTTGATTACCTGGACAGCGATATTCAAACCGGCTTTTGCCTATTTAGCGAAATTGAACAAGATATCAAGCTCTCTGAAGAGACTTTGACTCAATATCTTGGTTACCTTAAGTGGCTTCAACAACGCTATGAATTACCAAACATCACGCAACAAGCGTTGACTGGCATTCTTACTGCCGGAGCAAGAGAAACCGAAGATCAAAGCTATATCCCACTGTGCCCTATTTGGCACAACGCGTTATTGAACGAAGCTTTGATTGAAGCCGACAATGGTGAGATTGATATTCACCATATCCAGCAAGCTCAACAGCACAAATACAACCGTGAATCTTATCTACCAGAACGCGCCCTTGATGATATTCGTGATGGCCAAGTCATTATCGAAACTGAAGGTGAACAAGTTGGTCAAGTTAATGGATTGACGGTCATCGATGTACCGGGACACCCAATATCGTATGGTGAACCTGCACGAATTTCCTGTGTTATTCACTTTGGTGATGGTGATATTGCCGATGTTGAGCGCAAAGCCGAGCTGGGTGGTAATCTTCATGCTAAAGGCATGATGATCATGCAAGCATTTGTGAGCAGCGCACTAAACCTTGAAGATCCATTACCATACGCAGCTTCCGTAGTATTTGAGCAGTCTTACTGCGAAGTAGATGGCGATAGTGCTTCTCTTGCGGAGTTGTGTTCTCTGGTTAGTGCTTTGTCTGAATACCCTATCAATCAACAAATTGCGGTTACTGGTGCAGTGGACCAATTTGGTCGTGTACAAGCGGTTGGTGGGCTAAACGAAAAAATCGAAGGCTTCTACCATGTGTGTAAGCACAATGGCTTAACTGGCGAACAAGGTGTGATCCTTCCAAGATCGAATTTAAGGCACCTCGCACTGAAGCCAGACCTTATTGAAAGCATTAAGAATGAAGAATTCCATATTTGGTCTGTGTCTAATGTAGATGAAGCAATTCCTCTCATTATGAACAAACCATTTAGAGACGATGAACAAGAAAGCGTTCTGAGCAAAATCGCGGAACGTATTGAAAACTTTGAAAGACATGAGCACCCTATTGGAATCGTTGGACGCATTAAAAACTGGTTTGTCTAGTACTGATCGGACTTGTTTAGCGTACACCTGTTCACTAATATGCACCTATCAAAAATCGGAGTAATTGATAATGCAAAACAAACGTGATTCTTACACTCGCGAAGAGCTTCTAGCATCAAGCCAAGGCGAACTATGGCCACAAGGTCCTCAACTACCAGCACCGAACATGCTAATGATGGATCGCATCACTAAAATGTCTGAAACTGAAGGTGATTACGGTAAAGGTTTAGTTCTTGCTGAGCTGGATATTACTCCTGACCTATGGTTCTTCGATTGTCACTTCCCAGGTGACCCTGTAATGCCGGGTTGTTTAGGCCTTGACGCAATGTGGCAGCTTGTTGGCTTCTACCTTGGTTGGGTTGGCGGCGAAGGTAAAGGTCGAGCTCTAGGTGTTGGCGAAGTGAAATTCACTGGTCAAATTCTGCCTACAGCGAAAAAAGTAACTTACGAGATCCACATGAAGCGTGTTGTTAACCGTCGTCTAGTTATGGGCCTTGCGGATGGTCGCGTACTTGTTGATGGTAAAGAGATCTACGTTGCTAAAGATTTGAAAGTTGGCCTTTTCCAAGATACGTCAGCATTCTAATCTAATAGTTAGATTTTTAGTAAAGCAGCCCATGGCTGCTTTATTTTCGTTCCAATAAATTTAGTTATAGTGCATTAAAGTATCCCGTATTAAGCTTGAAACAGGATAAATCCACCAGCGATACGCTTATGATAGCGAAACTATAATACTTTATAGCTCTGGGGAGCTTATCACTCGTCTGAAACTAACAAGGCTCCGGCCGTTGTAATCAACAGACAATGGAGCCCTGACCTTGAATTCTTTACGCCCTATCTACTTATAGAGACCTGATTGCTTGTCATCTTTGGCGTCACGCCATCCACCTAACCAATAAGACCTAGAATCCATTTGGCTATATGGGCAAGCTTCTTGCGACCGTCCATTTAAACCAGCCTTGTAGCCTTGAGATTGTGCTCGTTCTAGTCGATCACGCTTTTGTCTCTTCATAGTGCAGTCCTCATACGGGTGTTCCATTTACTAACATACAATGATTACAACTTTACGGAGTTTTTGTGACTCCAACTTTAAGAATCGGTCAAATTTTCACTTTTCTCAAGGCGAAAAAAAGCCCGAGTTCAGAATTGTGAACTCGGGCTCAGGAGATAAAATTATTTAAATTTTCTGCGGAACCCTAATAGACCAAGCACAGTCAAAGTTAACCAACCTAGGCTACCACCTTGGCGCTCAACTTTCTCGGTGTCGGTGCTACGAGTTACTACGCTATCAATGTCAGAGCCAGTGTCATACCTTGCTCCCTTGATTGGGATAAGCTTAACAGCTACAACCTTTTCGGCTGCGTTAGATGAGGCACCACCACAGTATGAGTTGTGTGATGTTGTGTCATAAGGCTTATCATTACCGTCGACTGTACATTTGATAGCCGTTGCTGAAATCACGCCAGCATCATTGATATCCGTCGCATCAATGATTCTAAATTGGTTATTGTGACTAGACGCATCACCATCATTTGTTAAGTCATCTAACCACCATGCTTTACCACCAAAAATATCAACACGGCGTTCATCAGTTGAAGACGGGAGATCGTAAGGGTAAATAAAGCCTCTGTGTCTTCTTTCGCTGCCATCGACTTCACGCGTCGTTTCCGCATCGATCTGGCCAACAAGTTCATTGTAATTATTTACCGCTTTAGCTTCACCGCTTGAGCCACTGAAGAAGATACCGCCAGACAAATACGTTGCTGTTGGGTTTTTAGCATCCGTTACAATAAAAGGCTTATTACCGGCACTTCCATTTTCAGGAACATAACCGTTACGTTTTGAATATCCAACTGCAAACAAGTTGTCGTTAATATCGGTTGCTACTGAGTTACTGTATCTAGCATCATCGTTAGATGAACCAGACTTAACCTCTGCACCGCTAATTTGTGTAGTTGTCCACGTTGCCGTAGCGAGATCGAGTGAAGTACTCACAAAGACACTTGCATTCATATCTTGTAGATCGCCGTTTCCATCAGCAGTATTATAGCCTACACCATAAAAAAGAGAGTCCGATTCAACAATTGAACGCATGCTGCCTTGGGCAAAATAATCGCCCTGTTGAGCGTTACCAGATCTAATCCAGTCGATCTCTTTCGTTATTGTGCCATCCCAAATAGCCGCCTTTGAACTAAACGTTGTATCTGACGTATCCGTTTTAGCTCCTTCCGTAGATACACTACCTACATTGTAAACTTTGTCGTTACTTGCTTTGATAGCGTGCCATGCACGAGTTTCCGAAGTGCCTGTTGGCCCATTTGGTGTAGTTGTGAACATCGCGTTATTACGAATACCACCTTCAGATTTAACCCCCAAAGGCTCAACTTCATCGG
Source organism: Vibrio sp. 10N.286.52.C3 (assembly GCF_041468865.1). NCBI lineage: Bacteria > Pseudomonadati > Pseudomonadota > Gammaproteobacteria > Vibrionales > Vibrionaceae > Vibrio > Vibrio sp. 10N.286.52.C3. Next base: position 9,240 of record NZ_JBFRJM010000041.1, read on the forward strand.
CATCGTTTATATAAAGCGAGTTAATTACCGTATTGCGGCTATCAAAGGTTTCGCCACCTTCAACAAAGGCTTTCGCATTGACATGAGTAAGGTCGTTTCTTTCCTTATTCCAAGTATCATTCCAACGATTTTGAGCCCAGCTTTCACATGTAGAATATCTCAGCTCTCGATAACAATAGTTTTCGAAATCATCACGCTCTTGAATGTACTGAAATGGTGCATCCATTGCGAATGGTACTTCTTCACGATAACTTACCGCTTCAAGCGTATCGCGAGTCTCACCAGCAAGTTTAAATGCACTATCGGTACAGTTGGTTGCAGCTGAATCGAAGCAACCTAACGCAAGCTCATTCGTTCCGTCTGTCGCAACACCAGGTTGAATCGCCACACCATAGATTTCAGAGGCACCTGTAATTGAAGGAGTGACTTCAACGACCTTGTAAAGCGCAGCGTTGGCATTAGTTGCAGCCAAAACTAGGGCTGCAACAGTTGTTAATTTGAATTTAGTACAAGTCATTATTACTTCTTAACTTTCCTGTTGTAGTGCCTCGAGCTCTTCCCAGCGCTCAAAAGCAACTTCAAGCTCCTGCTCTGCTGCAGATAGCTTATCTAATACTGGTTGTGTCTGCTCTACAGATTTTGAAAAGAAGCTTGGATCGTTGACTTCTTCCTGAAGAGTTTCAATTTGAGTTTCCAATTCTTCCAAACGCATTGGTAGCGCTTCTAGTTCTCGTTGTAGCTTATACGATAACTTCTTAGGTTTAGCCTTAACTGGCGCAGTTTTGGGAGTTTCCTCAACTACTTTCTCAGGCTTTGATGGCTTTTCAACCTGTCGGTACTCTAATGCTTGCTTTCTTTGCTGCTGGGCATCGTGGTAACCACCAACAAATTCTTCAATAACGCCATTACCCTCAAAGATCCAACTTGTCATCACTGTGTTATCAACAAACTGACGATCGTGACTCACTAAAAGCAGCGTACCCTGATAGTTGGCAAGCAAATCTTCTAAAAGTTCCAAAGTTTCGATATCTAGATCGTTGGTTGGCTCATCGAGAATCAACAAGTTGTTCGACTTAAGGAAAATACGCGCCAATAACAGACGGTTTTTCTCACCACCAGATAGTGCTTTAACAGGAGTGCGAGCACGTTTTGGAGAGAATAAGAAATCTTGTAAGTAGCTTAGAGCATGACGCTCACGGCCACCTACGGTCACTTCTTGCTTACCATCCGCGAGGTTATCAATTACAGACTTCTCAGGGTCTAGAATTTCGCGGTATTGGTCAAAGTAAGCGACTTCAAGCTTAGTACCACAATGCAAACGACCTGAATCAGGCTTAAGCTGGTCAAGAAGCAGCTTAAGTACCGTACTCTTACCACAACCGTTAGGACCAATCAGAGCGATACGATCGCCACGCATGATGTTGAAGCTGAAGTCCTTAACAATTTCTTTGCCTTCAAAGCCAAAGTTAAGATTCTCAGCTTCAAATACAATCTTGCCTGAACGCTGGCCATCGTCGATTTGGATAATCGCTTTGCCCTGCACTTCACGACGGTTCAAACGTTCTTCACGTAGCTTCTTAAGCGCACGAACACGGCCTTCGTTACGAGTACGACGAGCTTTGATGCCCTGACGAATCCAAACTTCCTCTTGAGCAAGCTTCTTATCGAATTCAGCGTTTTGCATTTCTTCAACACGAAGCGCCTCTTCTTTCTCAACAAGGTAATTTTCGTAATCGCCCGGGAAAGAGCTCAATTTACCGCGATCAAGATCGACAATACGTGTTGCCATCGATTTAATGAACGCACGGTCATGCGAGATAAAGATGATTGAACCGCGGAAGTCTTTCAGGAAGCCCTCTAACCATTCAATGGTTGCAACATCCAAGTGGTTAGTCGGTTCGTCGAGTAGAAGCACGTCAGGGTCACATACAAGCGCACGAGCAAGTGCCGCTTTACGTTGCCAACCACCAGACAAATCTGTCAGTTTGGTTTCAGCAGTCAGCTTAAGTGCTGCCAATACGTTACTTACGCGATCTTCAAAACGCCATGCATTAGCATGATCCAGTTGTTCTTGAACGCGAGTAAGGCGGTTTAGATTCTTTTCACTTGGGTCTGTCGCGATGAGATCCAGAAGATCATGATAGATCTTCAGCTGTTCGCCGATTTCAGCAAGGCCACCAGCAACATAGTCATAAACTGTACCTTGTTCATTACGCGGTGGATCTTGTTCTAGACGAGACACAACCACATCTTGCGTGATTTGCATCTTACCGTCGTCCATGATGATGTTTCCAGATAGGATTTTCATCAATGTCGACTTACCAGCGCCATTGCGCCCTACTAAACATACACGTTCGTTTTCTTGCAGCACGAAGTCCGCACGATCTAATAATGGGTGATCACCAAACGCTAATTGCCCATTATGAATTGTAAGTAATGCCATTCTTCTTTAACCAATCATTAAGTTCTAACAAGCCAAATGGCCAGTTAAGCTCTGAGCTTTGAGAAAGGTCAGAGCTTTCAAATTTGAGCACCGGAATAGTGACCCCGTAACGGGAAAAGAGCTCATCATCAAATGCAATGTCAACAACGTTGACGTGATGGCTAATGTTTAACTGTTCCGTGAGTTGGAATGCCATCTCACATAGATGGCACCCTTCTGTACTGTAGAGAGTCAGCACTCTATATCCTTATACGATCTCTTAACTACTTATGTGTAATCAACCAGCAGTTATGAATGTGCTTATTGCGAGAGAAGTCCAATGGAAGTGTCTTCGCTGAGATATTCTGAGCCTTAAGACCTAACTCATCTAGAGCTTCCAAGTCCATTTTGAAGTGACGCTTGTTGTTAGAGAACACAATCGTGCCTTCTTCACGAAGAAGACGTTTAAGGTTTTCCATCAGCTGAATGTGATCACGTTGAACATCGAAAGATTGATCCATACGCTTTGAGTTAGAGAACGTAGGTGGATCGATAAAGATCAGATCATAAGAACCCTGCTCTTTAGCTAGCCATTGTAGACAGTCAGCTTGAACAAACTGATGTTGACGACCAACACGACCGTTAAGCTCCATGTTCTCTTTCGCCCACTCTAGGTAGGTATTAGACATATCAACAGTAGTTGTAGAACGAGCACCACCCACAGCAGCATGAACAGATGCACTTCCTGTATAAGCAAACAAGTTTAGGAAATCCTTACCTGCGGCCATCTCACCGATACGACGACGAGTGATCTTATGATCTAGGAACAACCCGGTATCTAGGTAATCATGAAGATTAACAATCAGCTTAACGCCATACTCGTTCACTTCTAAGTTCGATGAGTCTTGAGCCAATTTCTGGTATTGAGAACGGCCTTTCTGTTTCTGACGAACTTTAAGCACAACGTTGTTTGCTTCTACGCCTGTTACTTGAATAGAAGCACGGATGATATCGGTTAAGCGACGTTTTGCCTTCTCTTCCGGTACATCTTTAGGCGCTGCGTATTCTTGAATCACAAGGTGACCTGGGTATACATCAATCGCTACATTGTATTCTGGTAGGTCAGCGTCGTAGATACGGTAGCAATCTAATTGCTCTTTCTTAGCCCACTTGCCAATTTTACCGATGTTCTTTTTAAGACGGTTCGCGAAATCAGGTGCAATCAATTGTTCTTGCTCGCCTGATGGACGCTCTGACATCGGACGATCTGAAATTGAGTAGTTCTTTTGGTGACACGGTAACGCACCGTTGTTCAACTTGAACTGTTTATCTGCACGCATGCGTAAGCAGCTTAGTAGCTCGTCTGAGCTAGAGAAGATAGATGCGTTACAGCCACCAAATTCAGCTTTGAGCTGTGCACCGAATGCTGTGTAAAGTGCAATAAGACCCGGCTCGGTACCAAGACGTTCACCGTAAGGCGGGTTAGAAACAATCACACCATCAGTAAACTCTGTAGGACGCTTAAGCTTTGCAGCATCGCCTACTTCGAATTCAATCAACTCTTCAACACCCGCACGACGAGCATTGTCACGCGCTGTTTTGATCATGCGTTCGTCATTGTCATAGCCATAGAACTTACATTCTACTTTCTTAACGCCACGACGACCTTGAACGTTCGCTTCCGCTTTCACTTCAGCCCAAAGCTCTGGTTCGAAATCTTCTAGTGATTCAAAACACCACTTCTGGCGTTTAACACCTGGAGCCATGTTTGCAGCCATCATTGCCGCTTCAATCACTAACGTACCTGAACCACACATAGGGTCTAGGAAAGGCTTAGTCGCATCCCAACCACTACGAAGAAGAATCGCTGCAGCAAGTGTTTCACGCAGTGGTGCACGACCTGATTCTGGACGGTAACCACGTTGGTGAAGACCGCTGCCCACCATATCAACACCAAGAATCGCTTTATCACGGTGTAGACGAACGTGAATACGAATGTCTGGGTTCTCTTTGCTGATAGAAGGACGAGGTAGAGACTTCTTCTCGAAGCAATCAACAACAGCATCTTTTACTTTCATTGCACCGTATTGGCTATTTCGGATTTCGTTGTTCGTACCATTGAAGTCAACAACAAAACGCTTAGAGCTATGGAATTGATTTACCCAGTTAACCGCAGTGGTTGATAGGTACAAATCCATGTCGTCCATACAAGTGAATTCAGAAAGGACACGTACAAATCGAGAAGCCAAACGGCTCCACAAACAACAACGATAAATTTGCTCATTGGTGGCTTTGAATTTAACACCTGCTTGAACAGGTTTTGCGTTTGTAATCCCTAGTTGGGTTAGTTCTTCAACTAATAAATTCTCAAGGCCATTTGAGGTAACCGCTAGATATTGATTCATAGTGTTCTTTTATTGATAAAAATGAGCTCGATTATACCTGAATTTGTTACTAGAGCATCACACTAAACTCGTCTTTTCATTGAATCTTTCTTCTAACTGGCTAGCAAACGCACAGTGTTGAAGCGATCGCTTACCCACATCCCCTTAGAACATAAGACTTATCAAACCAACACGATTCAGGACCCAATACCGACCAAAGCGACAATGTGAATTTATATTCACCCTAAAATTGGTATATACCAAATGAAATTTAAGGGTGAAAGTTAGCTACAAAAGGGCAAAAACAGGGAATAAAGATGGGAAAATTACACTTCTGGAGATAAAAACAGGCAGAAATTAAGGTGAAAAAATAGTCGTAAGTTCACTATTTAAATGGATAAGCAGTGATGTATTTATCAGGATGAGGTTTTTTAGGCACAAAAAAATCGGCTAATGAGCCGATTTTGGGGAAGATTTGACAGGTTGATGCGTTGCGATGTGTGAGGGATGATGGACTAAATTGAAGGCTAACCGACCATAGCAATGTGCGTTTGATGAAGAATAGCGTTCGCGTCTATCATTCTATCGTGCATGACCTTAATCGAGTCGCCAAAGCGTAACCCTTTTGAAGATGTAAGCAGAAACTCTTCTAGGTCGACAAATGCACATAGGCTCGCACACTCTCCCACTTCTAATACAATGAAATACCCTAAGCTATGCTCGTTATTCATTTGTACGATATCCCCTTCCTGAGGATATTCGTGGCCAGCGCCCTGTGAGTCGAAGAACCAACTCTTAGGCTGTACAGGCTTGTGGAAGCGCTTTGCTGCCACGCAATAAAGCGCGAGTTCAGCTTGACGAGGCTCAGACAGTTCTAAGCCAGAAATTTGTTCTTTGAAGGTTTGGTATGAAGATGCGTCATCAACGGTGAATTCATTATCTCTAAACGCGCAGTCCACCAGCTTATTGCGGACCAGATTCGTTTTGAAAATCATATCCTCTCCGAGGTTTAGCATTAATGAACATTGCTGCTCATCGTAATACCAACTCCATGTATCGCTAGGTTTAAGCATCATTTCGTCTCACACTGTTGAACCATTCCATTAGGTAAAACGCAAAATTACCTTCAATTACAGTAATTTTACTGAGCAATAGGCAAAAAAAAAGAGGAAATGAATTCCTCTTTCTTATCGCTTTTCTCTACAACTCAGTGAGTTACAGTGTCTCTTTTAGTAAGACGATGCCAGATTGTCGCTTTTCAAAAATAAAAGCAATTTCCGCTTATAGATTTTTAACGATGTCGCCAACTAAGCCTGGGCCTTTGTAGATGAAACCAGAGTAAACCTGTACAAGCTTCGCGCCCGCCATCATTTTCTCTTTTGCAGCAACATACGAGTCAACACCACCTACTCCAATGATCGGCAGTTTGTCACCCAGCTCTTCGTGAAGTTTACGAACTACTTCAGTACTACGAGATTGAACAGGACGTCCACTTAGGCCACCCGCTTCATCACAATGTTTCATACCTTCAACGATTGAACGATCCAATGTTGTGTTTGTTGCGATCACACCATCGATCTTATTTTTGATCAATGATTCACAAATTTGGCGAATTTCGTCGTCGCTTAGATCCGGAGCAATCTTAAGAGCAAGAGGAACATATTTACCATGCTTCTCTTCCAGTTCAGATTGTTTCGTTTTAAGTTCAGACAATAGATCGTCTAGAGCTTCGCCGTATTGTAGAGAACGAAGTCCTGGAGTGTTTGGTGAAGAGATGTTCACAGCAATGTAACCAGCGTATTGATATACCTTCTCCATACAGATCAAGTAATCTTCAGCGCCCTTTTCAATTGGTGTGTCTTTATTCTTACCAATGTTAATGCCTAAGATGCCATCGTAGTTCGACTTCTTAACATTCTCAACAAGGTTGTCGACGCCTAGGTTATTAAAGCCCATGCGGTTGATAATACCTTCAGCTTCAACAAGACGGAATAAACGAGGTTTGTCGTTACCCGCTTGCGGACGTGGAGTCACTGTTCCTACTTCTACGAAACCAAAACCCATTGCGCCAAATGCATCAATACATTCGCCGTTTTTATCTAGGCCGGCAGCTAAGCCAACTGGGTTTTTAAAAGTAAGACCCATGCACTCTACAGGTCGATGAGGTAATTGTTGGCGATACAAAAGATCAATAGGTGTGCCTGTGAAGCGCTTGAAATTTTGAATTGCAAGATCATGTGCCTTTTCGGCATCAAGTTGGAAAAAGCCAGTTCTGGCTAGACGGTAAAGCATTGTGCCTCCGATAGAAAAAAGCCCCGTGTAAACGGGGCGATATTATTTACTTATTTACCCAACTATTCAATCTATTACTGTCTGTAAGGGTAAGATAATCGAGTTTGCTAACGAATGAGATTCATTATTAAGCAAACGTTATCGTTTCTTCAAGTTATTAAGCTATTTCTAATCTCAACCTTAGTACAGCCACCTGCTCGCTTAACAACAAACAACGCGTGCGTCGAAGTTTGTTCTTCAAAAGTCGTTAGGCCTATTGTTTCCACTTTACCGAAACGAAAAAGGCAGACCTTGTGGCCTGCCCTTATAGTGTTTCGTCTTATCTAGTGACTAGTCTTTCGACATACAGTTTAGATTCAACAGCATCAATTCACGCAGTGCTACTGAGAACTTAGCAAACTCATGAACAGAACCCACTTTGAATTCGTTCAGGATGCTTTCCCAACGATGTAGAGAAACAGAGTTACTTTCCATCCAGTCATCAAGCGCTTTAATCACATCGATGTCTGAAGCACAGCCACAGTTAAGTACTTGGCCAGTTAACTGACGTTGCTGCCAATCCAGATCTTCTCTGAATGCCGCACGCGCCAGTGCTTGCCAGTTGTTGTCTACAGCTTGGCCATTGATTTGCTTCAAGAACCAGTGCAGTGACAAACGGTCGCCAAGGTTGAAGTAAAGCTTAGACGCTTGTTGTACTGTTTTACCTGTTTCACGGGCTACTGTGGATATATCCAGTGCTGAGTACAGGCTAGACAAACGAGCCACTGAATTAGCCAGCTCAGCATTTACACCTTGATCAATCCATAGTTGAGCCATTGCTTGATGCTCTTCTACTTCTGAAGCTACTAAGTTTTCGTCCAGTTTTTCAGTAATCGCAGCCACATCACCTTGGTAAAGCTCAATCAATGCGTTCACTGACTGTTTACCCGTACGGTTTCTTAGCAACCAGCGTGCTAGACGACGAAGCGTACGACGTACATGGTAAAGCAATTCGTATTGAGCTTCAGAACTTGAGATGTTGTCCAGTTCACGGATGCTCTTCAATACCTTACCCAGGCCGTAGATTTCACGTGATGCCGCGTAAGCATTCGCAATATCAACAATGTTCGCGCCCGTCTCTTCTTGCAAGCGAGTCACGAAGTTACAGCCCATCTCGTTAACCATTTGGTTAGCAAGCGCAGTCGCAATGATCTCTGCACGAAGTGGATGGTTATCCATGTGCTGAGAGTAGTTACGGCGTAACTCTGTTGGGAAGTATTGCATCAGTTGTTGAGCATGGAACTCATCATTCGCAATGTCATCACTCACAAGATCTTCTTTTAGAACCATTTTACCGTAAGCGATCAATACTGATAGCTCTGGTCTTGTTAGTGCTTGGCCCTGCTTCTCACGTTCTAGCAGCGTTTCGTCATCTGGGATGTATTCCAAACCACGGTCTAAGTACCCGGCTTTTTCCATTGTGTGGATAAAGCGGATTTGCTCTTTCACTAAGCCTACACCTTGATGCTCAGTAACAGAGATAGACTCAGCTTGGCAGTAAGCGTCGTCTAGTACGATTTCACCTACTTCATCTTCCATAGATTCAAGAACTTGGTTACGTTGCTTAACGGTAAGATCACCATTAGACACCAAGCCATTCAAGAAGATCTTAATGTTAACTTCGTTATCCGAGCAATCTACACCACCAACGTTATCGACAAAGTCAGTATTAACTCGACCGCCCGTTAGAGCGTATTCAATACGACCCAATTGAGTCATACCCAAGTTACCGCCTTCACCAACAACCTTAGCTTTCAGGTCACGGCCATCGATACGTAGCACGTCATTTGCACGGTCACCCACATCGGTATGAGTCTCACTAGAAGACTTAACGTAAGTACCAATACCGCCGTTCCAAAGTAGATCAACTTTCATAGACAAGATCGCTTTGATCAAGTCGTTTGGTGCCATTGATGCTTTCTTGGTACCCAGCATTTTCTGAATTTCAGGTGTCAAAGAGATAGACTTCGCTCGGCGAGAGAAGATGCCACCACCTTGAGAAATCAGGTCTTTATTGTAATCTTCCCAACTTGAACGAGGCAGATTAAACAGACGGTCACGCTCTACCCAGCTTGATGCTGATTCTGGATTCGGGTCAATGAAGATATGCATGTGGTTAAACGCAGCTTGTAAGCGAATATGCTTAGATAGCAGCATACCGTTACCGAATACGTCGCCCGCCATATCACCGACACCAATTGCAGTGAAGTCTGTGCTTTGACAGTTGATGCCCATTTCACGGAAGTGACGTTTAACAGATTCCCAACCACCTTTCGCCGTGATACCCATAGCTTTATGGTCGTAACCGTTAGAACCACCAGAGGCAAACGCGTCACCTAACCAGAAGTTGTACTCTTCAGCTACCGAGTTCGCTAGATCTGAGAATGTCGCGGTACCTTTATCGGCAGCTACAACCAAGTACGGGTCATCTTCATCGTGACGAACAACACTCTTAGGTGGGATAACCTCACCTTCAATGATGTTGTCTGATACGTCTAGTAAGGCACGGATGAAGCGCTTGTAACAACGTTGACCTTCAGCAAAGATCTCATCTCGGCCAGACATAGTGTGTTGACGCTTACAAACAAAACCACCTTTAGCACCAACCGGTACGATAACCGTGTTCTTAACTTGTTGCGCTTTAACTAGGCCTAGAATCTCAGTACGGAAGTCCTCTTGACGGTCTGACCAACGTAAACCACCGCGTGCTACTTTACCGCCACGTAAATGCACACCTTCAATGTCTGGTGCGTAAACGAAGATCTCAAACGCAGGAACCGGCGCAGGGATATCTGGAATCTCGCTTGGTCTCATTTTCAGAGCCAACCAAGGTTTAGACTGCTTATTCTCGTCTACTTGGTAGTAGTTAGTACGAAGCGTTGCAGTGATCATTTCCATGTAGCGACGAATGATACGATCATCATCCAAGCTTTCTACATGATCCAACTGTTCAGTGATCTTCTTAATAAGATCTTGTTGGCCTTTTACGCTGCCCTTCAGTTTCGGGTCAAAACGCTTGCCGAATAGGCTCACTAGCCCTTTCGCTAATTCTGGGTAATGAGACAATGTGTCTTCAATATATTGTTGGCTGAATGGGAAACCAACTTGACGCATGTAACGAGCATAAGCACGTAAGATTGAGATTTCACGGCCAGAAAGACCAGCGCCAAGTACTAAGCGGTTGAAACCATCGCTGTCTAACTCACCCGCCCAGATTGCCGCAAAGGCTTGTTGGAAAAGATCGCGAGCTTCACGAAGATCAATGGTCTTATCGCTCTTGTGCAACATCGAGAAATCAAGGATCCAATAGGTCACACCGTTGGTTTTACGCACTTCATATGGAGATTCACCGATAACGCGTAGGCCAAAGTTTTCAAGCATTGGCATAACATCAGAAAGGTGAATTGGCTCATCGCTGTGGTAGAACAACTTCAAACGAACGGCTTTTGAATCTGCCGCTTCTTCTTGAGGACGGTAGAAAAGCATACCCAGTTTGTTGTCTTCACTTAGCGCTTCTAAACGTTCAATATCCGCAACAGCAGAACCTGGCATCATGTCTTCTTTGTACGAACGTGGGAATGCACGCATGTACTCTTTCGACAATGGAAGACCTTTGCTTTCACCGAAGTTTGCAATGATAGATTCAGACAGACGGTCATCCCACGTAGACGATACTTCCATTAAATTTTGCTCAATTGTTTTCACGTCCACATCCATGTTGTTGTTATCAACACGAACAATATAGTGCGTTCTTGCTAGCGGGCTTTCAGAGAAGTACGTTGTAAATTCAACCTCTTCTTCACAACCAAAGTACTGTTTCAAGATGCGCTGTGTTTGGCGACGAAGCTCAGTGTTGTAACGATCTTTTGTTACGTAAACCATGCAGCTAAAGAAACGACCAAACGGGTCTTTGCGAACAAACAAACGCAGGAGATCGCGATCTTGCATTTGTACTACGCCCGTACCGACTTCTAGTAGCTCTTCTTCTCGAGCTTGCAGCAGTTCATCACGTGGGTAGTTTTCAAGAATGTTGTGCAGCGCTTTGTAAGAGTATGAACCTTCACGGTAACCACTCGCATCCAAAATACGTTCTACTTTCTCGCGAACAAGAGGAATCGTTTCAACGGTTTGGTTATAAACGGCAGATGTGTAAAGACCAGTAAAGCGGTGCTCACCAATGACCTTACCGTTCTTATCGAACTTCTTAATACCAATGTAATCGTTGTAAGCTGGGCGGTGAATGCGTGAAGCCGTGTTGCCCTTGGTTACGATAAGCACATAAGGCTTTTTCGCTTCAAGACGTGCCGAATCAGAAAACTCAGATAGCTTAACGTTACGTACACGATCTGAGTTCGCAAACAAACCAAGACCTTGCTCCTTGGTCGGTTGCAGTTCAGTGTCGCCGTTAACTGAAACTAGGTCATATTCCTTATAACCCATGAATGTAAAGTTGTGTTGGCCTAACCAACGAAGAAACGCCAACGTTTCATCAAAGCGCTGGCCGTCTACTGGAATGCTCTCTTTTTGCTGTTCAACTTGATTGGTCACTTCTTCAAGTCTTTCAACCATCTTCAACCAATCGTTCACGACTAAGCTAGTGTCGGTAAAGATATCCAGCAACTCCGTTTTAAGTGCTGTCATTTCAGCTTTACTACTCAGACGGTCAACTTCGATATGGAAAAGCGATTGGAATGCACCTTCGTTATTGCTTACACCGACAACACTGCCCTTATCTGAGCGAGAGATTTGTGTTGGGTTATGAAGCATAAGGTGAGAAGAAAGGTCTAGGCGAGTCAATGCCATTTTTACGGAATCAACAAGGAATGGACTGTCTGGAACGACTATCTCAACGATAGTATGAGTAGACTGCCAACCTTGACGACTTACCGTCGGGTTGAATACGCGTACAGAGATTTCGTCGGCTTTCTTTTCATTGATGTGATGCCATAAGCTAACTACAGCACCATATAAATCAGATTCGTTTCTCTGAGTTAGATCGTCGTGAGAAACGTTACTAAACAAGTGTTGAGCAAGTTGAGTTACGAGAGGTCGATGAGCAAGGTCAAGTTTGTCTTGAATCAGCTTGTAAACTTTTTCAAGTAAAACTGGAACCACAGTTTCACGTGCGGTCATAGTCACACTCCACAATTAGAATTATATTTTATTATTAGGGGGATCACTTAATCTGATGTTTGAAACGTGCCGTTGAGCGCTTTTCTACTAACGAGTTAAGCAAAGGTAATGCATTCATTTATTGTAAAAGCATTATTGAGAAATAGTTAATTGTTTTGGAGGTGGTAAGAGGTGAAATGTTTGATTATGTGATTAAGATTCCTTTTAACTCACTAGGCATGCCAAGGTTTACAGAGCTTCTAACTTAATAAACTTATTTTTTTGGTCAGTTGTCAGCCTAAACTGCCCTCTAACCCCTATTTGTGTAAGAAATGGTCTGAATCGAGTTGCAGGTAACTGTAAGCGTAAACCTGTTGTTGTTATCACTTGAACTTTACTTGCCGTACCAGAATAGCTGGCCAAAAACTGCTGATATGAGATGTTAAGTTGGAAAATATAGCGATTCATACGATACCTGTATAAATATACAGTGCCAGTGTTTTTTGGCACTTTTAGATGTCTGACGGTGAAACTGAACTTGAAGCTGCTCTAGCTTATCGAAAATTCGATGAACCAGAAACAAAAAATCAGTGGCAGATATTCTCTACCACTGATGGCCTTTCGTTATAGCAAACAGTTTATTAGTAAACCGCTTATTAGCAAACAGTTACCTGAATGCGCGCTGACTTAAGCCTCTAGTGCTTTCGTCACTTTCTCAAACAAGTCTTTTGCTAGGTTGTCCATGTTCTTTAACGTCTCTAGTTCTTTTTTGATAAGAGCTTGACGTTCATCATCGTACTTACGGAACTTAAGTAGCGGGTCAATCAGACGTGAAGCCACTTGCGGGTTGCTGCTGTTCAGTTCTCGTAAGATCTCGCCAGCAAATGCATAGCCTTGACCAGACTTGTCGTGGAATTGAACCGGGTTCATGTTTAAGAATGAACCGACCAAGTTACGGGTACGGTTCGGGTTCTTCAAACTGAACGCCTGGTGCGACATCGACGCTTTGATCACTTCAAGTGCGTTTGAACTTGGGTTTGTACCTTGCAATGCAAACCACTTATCCATAACAAGACCATCGTGTTTCCACTTGTCACTGTAATCCACCATCAAGGTTTCACGACATGGTAGTTGTGCACTGTTTGCCGCGCCCATTGCTGCCATCGTATCTGTCATGTTATTCGCTTGTTGATACATCGCAACAACCAAGTCATTACCCTGCCCAGTATGAGCTAAGTAACTTAAGCAAACTTTACGTAGAGTACGCTTACCAATCGAATCGTGATCGATCGTGTATTCTGTTAGTGCGTGGCTGTGATAAACCGCCGCTAACTCGTCTTCAAGTTCTGCAGCTAATGTAACTTTCATCGAGTTAAGAACCGATGCGACCGCATCAATATCAACACGCTCATACCAACCTGATACTTCATTGTGGCTTGGTAAAGAAAGCATTTCTGCAATAAACGCAGGCTCTAGTGAATCACTCAGCAGTACGCCACGGAATGCATCAACAACAGAATCAGAAAGCTCAAACGCTTGACCCTGTTGAACCTTCTCAACGTTGCTGCGAATGTACTTCGCCAATAGCATTTGACCCGCATCCCAACGAGAGAACTCATTGCGTGCATTTACCATTAGGAAGATCAGTTCTTCATCTGAATAGTTGTACTCCAGTTTCACTGGCGCAGAAAATTCACGAAGTAATGATGGGATCGGTTGCTCAGAAACGTTTTCAAACACGAACGTTTGCTCTGCTTCTTTCACATCTAATACATTATGAACTGGCTTACCGTTACATTGTAACTCAACAACTTCACCCGCAGCTGTGTACAGCTCGATATCAAGAGGAATATGCAGAGCCTGTTTTTCCGATTGCTCATGAGTTGGCGCTGTTACTTGGCGAGTTGTTAACGTGTACTGTTTCTTCTCTGCGTCGTACTTACTTTCAACAGACAGCGTCGGCGTACCAGACTGGCTGTACCATAAGCGGAACTGAGATAAGTCAACGCCCGACGCATCTTCCATTGCCGCGACGAAGTCTTCACATGTTGCAGCCGTACCATCGTGACGTTCGAAGTACAGCTTCATGCCTTTTTGGAAACCATCTTCGCCCAACAATGTGTGAATCATACGGATCACTTCACTGCCCTTTTCGTACACGGTCAAAGTATAGAAGTTATTCATTTCTATCACTTTTTCTGGACGAATTGGATGAGACATTGGGCTAGCATCTTCTGCAAATTGTGGACCGCGAATGATACGTACATTGTTAATACGGTTTACTGCGCGAGAACCAAGATCAGATGAGAATTCTTGGTCACGGAATACCGTTAAGCCTTCTTTCAGACTTAACTGGAACCAATCGCGACACGTCACTCGGTTACCTGTCCAGTTGTGGAAATATTCATGGCCGATTACTGCTTCAATACCTAGGTAATCTGTATCCGTTGCAGTTTGGTCGTTTGCTAGAACGAACTTCGAATTGAATACGTTCAAGCCTTTGTTTTCCATCGCACCCATGTTGAAGAAATCAACGGCTACGATCATGTAGATGTCTAAGTCGTATTCAAGATTGAAACGTTCTTCGTCCCACTTCATTGAGTTAATCAAAGAAACCATCGCGTGGCTCGCACGGTCTAGATTGCCTTTATCAACAAAGATTTCTAGGTCAACTTTACGACCCGATTGTGTAGTGTATGCGTCACGAAGTACATCAAAGTCACCCGCTACTAAAGCAAACAAGTACGCTGGTTTTGGATGTGGGTCTTGCCACTTCACCCAATGACGACCGTTTTCAGCTTCACCTTCATCTACACGGTTACCATTACTTAATAAGAATGGGTTCTCTGCTTTGTCTGCAATTACCGTTGTAGTGAATTTCGCCAACACATCTGGGCGATCCATGTAGTAAGTGATACGGCGGAAACCTTCAGCTTCACATTGAGTACAGAACGCGCCACCCGACTTGTACAAGCCTTCAAGTGCACTGTTCCCTTCAGGGTTAACTTCGGTAACGATGGTTAGAGTAAATTCTTTTGGAAGGTCATTCAGCGTAAGTTGAGTTTCAGACTGCTCGTACTGAGTCCATTCGTTGCCTTCAACCAAAACAGAAACCAACTTCAAGCCTTCACCATCAAGTACTAATGTCGTGCTGTCTTTCTCCTGCTTAACACTAGAAACAGCCGTAACAATGGATGCTGAGTCGTACAAATCGAAAGTAAGATCGATTTCAGAAATCGTGTGAGATGGTGATTGATAATCTTTACGATACTTGGCTTGAGGTGTATGTGCCATGACGGGTTCCTTTTGATCGTTATACGTAATTATTTTTTAACTGTATATATCTAAAGGTTGAGCGCCAATAAAACAAGGGGAATATTAAAAAAAGGAGGCATTGTAAGAAAATGCCTCCATGTTTTGCTATTTTATCAATCAAATCAGACAGGAACGCCTAAGAAATGAACTGTGCACAATATTATCAACGAGTACGCCGTTACTGCTAAAACTCACGATTATCGAATGCGATTGAGTACCGCAAACATATCTCCCTCTTCACCTTGCAGCGTTAACACATCGCTGTTCAGTGTATATCGAGTGCCGTGTTCACCGTTCTCATAAAGTAACACTAGTTGATCGCCTTCTGTGTAATACACCCCGCGACGAATGACTTCACCACCTTCTTCATCTGATACTCGGAACATGAATATAAAGTCCGGCTGAAGGACTAAATCCATTTTTTGAATGTTACTCGCACGTAGATCGCTTCCAGACAGTTGGGCACTTGACCAGATTCCCGCCAATGCATTTGGCAAGGCCTTAGTGAACATAACACCGTTAAGATTCAGCATGTTGTGATTACTGCTGTACGCGTAAACCTGAGGTTCTGAGGTATTCAAACCCAAAATAATCGTGTCTTCATTGGCGTTATACAAACCTTCCCAATGATCGACACTGTAGTCTTTCTTTTGGATATCGATAGTGAATGAGTAGTTTGAATCAAGAGTGAGCTTGATCGCTCTAAAGTTTTCAGTGCCTTGCTCAGGATCAGGATTCATCAAATACCAATCACCAAGCAGCAAAGGAAGGTCAAAATGAGATAGATTACTATCACTTTTTGATTGTTGGTTATTCGAAGCGACCTCGCTCCCAAAAGCCACAAAACTTAAACAAGATAAAAATAGTAGAATCCATTTCATAAGCGTCCCCTCGTTTTCTTTAAGCTTAGGCACGTAATGAATAGAAAGCGAAAAAATATGATCTAAGTCACTAAATTTTAAGTGCGAAGTAACTTAAATGTCATTATCACTCGAAAAATAATACTTAAGTTTAGTTATTTTTACAGTGTACTTCACAGCCGAAAATCAAATAACAGTGGTTCTGCAGCAAGTTAAAAAGCGAGGAAGCATGCCGTTAACATGACATTATTCGAGGCAAGAACACAGGTACAAAAAAAGCGAGCCTAAGCTCGCTTTTCAAATAGTACGTCTTTAAACAATCACCTTATAACAGGTATTTTGTTTATTTCTTGATCATATCCAGCATGATAGCAACTGATTCATCAAGATAAGCATCCGGGGCTTCGTAGTCTTTTGGAATATCATCCAACGTTTTAAATGCCTCTAACTTAGCGGCTTTTTGACGTTGGTTAATACGCTCTAGACGAAGCGCATCCGCATCATCACTCTCTTGTTGACGAACCTTTTCATTAAGAGAAAGGTCATTGTCGTCTTTATCTGCCTTATATTTTTCAATATCTTGCGCGATAAAGCCAAATTCCATGTCTGTTGCGATACGAGCTTCGTGTTTAGCCGTCAACGCTGCGATCTGCTCATCGTTACGCTGTAACACTGAGTACTTCGCTTTGTCGATGCTGTCCCAAGGAAGAGCGTTGTCTTCAACACTTTCACCAGTATCTGCAGGATCAATTGGCGTTGGGTAAGCAATATCAGGTACTACACCCTTGTTTTGCGTACTACCACCATTGATTCGGTAGAATTTTTGGATTGTGTATTGAACGTAGCCCAACTCTTTATCGAACAAATCATAGATATGATTCAAAGAACGATGTTGTTGTACCGTACCTTTACCGAAAGAGTTTTCACCTAGGATGATTGCACGACCGTAATCCTGCATCGCTGCTGCAAAGATCTCAGATGCCGAAGCACTGTAGCGATTCACCAATACCGTTAACGGACCTTGGTAACTGATTTCACCATCAGTATCGCTGTTCACTTTGACACGACCATAGCTATCACGAACCTGAACAACAGGCCCCTCTTTGATAAATAAACCAGAGAGTTCAGTTGCTTCCGTTAGTGCACCACCGCCATTGTTTCGCAGATCAACAATAATACCTTCAACACCTTGCTCTTTAAGCTCGGTGATCAGTTTATCGGTATCTTTAGAAAGACCAACATAGAAACTAGGTACTTCGAGTACACCAATCTTCTTGCCATCTTTCTCGATAACTTCTGATTTAACAGCGCGGTCTTCTAAACGAATCTTATCGCGTACAATTGTGACAACGTGACTTTTTGCATCTTTACCGTCTGGCAAGATCTGTAGCTTAACTTTAGTCCCTTTCGGTCCTTTAATTAATTGCACTACATCGTCTAAACGCCAGCCGATAACATCAACAATTTCTTCGCCATCTTGACCAACACCAACAATGCGGTCTCCATCACTCAATTGTTTGCTGTTTGACGCAGGGCCACCAGCAACTAAAGAGCGAATAACGGTGTAGTCGTCTGTCATCTGAAGCACAGCACCAATACCTTCTAGAGATAGGTTCATCTCAGATTGGAATTGTTCTGCATTTCTTGGAGAAAGGTAACTTGTGTGAGGATCAACTTCACGCGCAAATGCGTTCATGTAGATCTGGAAAGCATCTTCATTATGCGATTGCGTAATACGCTTCATCGCATTGTTGTAACGCTTTTCCAAAACTTCTTGAATCTCTGGCCACTCTTTACCAGTAAGTTTTAGATTCAACGCATCATATTTAACGCGTTTTCTCCAAAGCTCATTCACTTCAGCGATATCTTTTGGCCACTCAGCTTCACTACGATTGAGCTCAATACTTTCATCGGTATCAAACTTAATCTCTGTATCTAGCAAAGACAATGCATATTGAAAACGTTCAAAACGCTTCTGCATAGACAGATTATAAACATCGAATGCAATCTGGTTATTGCCCGATTTCAGCTGATCATCAATTTGCTTAGATGACGCAGAGAAAGAGTCAATATCAGCTTGAGTGAAGATATTACGATTATAATCCAGCATCTCTAAGTAACGATTAAAGATAGCTTGAGAGAAATCATCGTTGAGATTGAAGTGTTTATAGTGAGAACGAGTAAATCGAGAAGTAACACGTTTACTAGCAGTTTCGTGTTGGACCTCAGGAGCGAGTAGAGGTAAATCGTCCTGATCTAATTTGGCTTCAAGAGCCTGAGCTGAAGCTGCTAGCCAAAAGCTAGCAGCAATCAGTGTCAATTTTGAACGGCATTTCATGCGTAGGAGTATCTCCTTTAAGCGCGCAAGTGCTCCGCTTTAACAACCATTTGTAGGCCGTTTGCTAACTGAACACGCACATCTTCCTTATTGATTTCAACAATGGTCGCAGCCATGTTTCCTTTACCCATGTTCACATTTACTTCTTTGCCAGCGATGAATTCGTCAGCGTTCAAAGCGCGTGTTTCTACAGGCTTTTCTACTTTTGGTGCTTTAGGCGCTTGACGACGAGGCTGTTGAGCTTTCTTCGCCTTAGGTTTCGCTTTGCCTTCTTCACGAGCTTTTTGTGCTTGTTCTTTACGACGAGCCTGAACTTTCGCTTTGCTTTCAGCAAGTGTAGCTTTAGCGTGTTCAACGTGCTCTTCTTCTAGTGTGCCACACGCGTTGCCGTCTAGGTCAACACGTTCTGCGCCAGCTTTTACGCCGTGCAGGTAACGCCATGATGATGTGTACTGTCTTAACGCTGCACGAAGCTGAGTCTTACTTACTTTTTCGTCTTCATTTAGACGTTCAGCAAGATCTTGAAAAATACCAATTTTAAGTGGCTTCGCTTCACCTTCTAGAGTAAAGCATTTAGGGAAACATTCAGCAATATATGCGATAACTTCTTTGCTGTTTTTTAACTTTTCAGTGTTTTCCATGTGGGTTCCTGGTTTTTGCGGTTTTCCGCGAGCATTAAGAAAATATTTTTACGTATTATAGAGAGATGCTTGGGAAAAACCACAGTAAGAGAATAATTTATGCCTTGTTCGCGTGCGAATTAAGCAGCTTTTCCACTTCTGCCATGAAAAATGTCAATCCGTCCTCGTCAATTTGAGAAAAACGACCAACATTTGGGCTATCAATATCAAGAACACCCGCTATTTTTCCGCCAATCGAGAACGGAATAACGATTTCTGAGTTACTTGCAGCGTCACAAGCGATGTGACCTTCGAACTCATGAACATCATGAATGCGCTGAACGGTATTCGACGCAACCGCAGTTCCACACACTCCACGCCCTACCGGAATTCGCACACAAGCAGGTTGACCTTGGAAAGGACCCAGTACAAGTTCGTCTTTTTCCTTAGCTTGGTCCTGCTTCATTAAATAGAAACCCGCCCAATTCAAGCCATCCAATTCCATGAATAATAATGAACTGATATTAGCAAGATTAGCAGTTAGATCGGTTTCTGATTCAATTAATGCAACGGCTTGTTTGGTTAAGCGTTGGTAATGTTCTATTTTCATATTAACTTCCAATTAAATTGAGACTTCCATTATCAAGAGAACGCAGTAGAATGCGGCCATCAAACTAAATAGGACTTATTCTCATTACAATGAACAATTCAGAAGACACTATTAGCCGTTCTTGGTTAATAACTCAAGTAAAAAAACACAAGTCCAAATTACTGTTTGCTAACATTATTGCCATATTTGCAACTCTCATTAGTGTCCCTATCCCGTTGCTCATGCCATTAATGGTTGATGAAGTATTACTTGATAAGCCCGCTTCAGGCTTAGAGATGATGAACCACCTACTTCCATCTTCATTACAAACACCGACTGGCTATATCGCACTAACTTTGTTGTTAGTGATTATCATGCGCTCCGTTAGCCAAGCGCTGAACATTCTGCAAGGGCGCCAGTTTACGCTTGTGTCCAAAACAATTACCTATCAAATGCGCAGCAAGATGATAGATAAGCTTGGCCGCATCAGTATTCGACAATACGAAACCAAAGGCAGTGGCGGTATTAACGCCCACCTAATAACAGACATAGAGACAATAGATAAGTTCATTGGCTCGACTCTTTCTAAATTTATCATCAGCTTCCTGACCGTGTTCGGGACAGCGATCGTGCTGTTGTGGTTAGAGTGGCGTTTAGGATTGTTCATTTTATTGGTCAATCCTGTTGTAATTTATTTCTCCCGTAAACTAGGCAGCAGGGTCAAACACCTTAAGAAATACGAAAACCAATCTTTCGAGCGCTTTCAAAACCGTTTGGTGGAAACCTTAGACGGCATTTACCAACTGCGTGCGGCGAATAAAGAACGTATCTTTCTCGATGAACTTAAGGTTCAAGCAAACCAAGTAAGAATCGATGCAGACAAATACGCTTGGCAATCTGAAGCTGCTGGCCGTGTTTCGTTTCTGCTGTTCTTACTAGGTTTCGAGCTTTTCCGTGCCGTCGCTATGCTAATGGTGTTATTCAGTGACTTAACCATTGGTCAGATTTTCGCGGTATTTGGCTACTTGTGGTTCATGTTAGGCCCGGTCCAAGAGCTACTAGGGATTCAATTCTCTTGGTATAGCGCGAAAGCGGCACTACAACGCATCAACGATCTTCTTCAGTTAGAAGAAGAGAAGCGCCCTATCAGTAAAGTGAACCCATTTACTGAAGATCAAGAAGTGACAGTTGACATCGAAGACGTTACATTCTCTTACACATTAGAAAACACTGTTTTAAATAGGCTATCGCTGCACATCCCTGCAGGTAAAAAAGTCGCTTTGGTCGGTGCGAGTGGAGGGGGTAAATCCACGCTAATCCAGTTGCTGATTGGGGTTTACCAAGCAGACTCAGGTTGCATTCGCTATAACGGTGAAACAACCGATGACATCAGCTTTGATGTAATACGCAATCAAATTGCCGTTGTTTTACAACAACCTATACTCTTTAACGACACATTAAGGCATAATCTGACCCTTGGTGCTGAATACGACGAAATGTCGTTGTGGCGTGCGCTTGAAGTCGCTCAAATGCAAGATGTCATCAAGCAACTGAGCAATGGCTTAGATACACAAATTGGTAGGAATGGCGTTCGACTGTCTGGTGGTCAACGACAACGCTTAGCAATAGCTCGTATGGTGCTGAGCAATCCTAAGTTTGTTATTCTTGATGAAGCGACATCTGCACTCGATACAGCAACAGAGTCAGCACTGCATAAAGCGTTGAGCGAGTTTTTGAAAGATCGCACAACTTTGATAGTGGCTCATCGATTATCAGCGGTGAAACAAGCCGATCTAATCTATGTTTTAGAAGATGGACAAGTCACACAGACGGGAACACATGGTGAATTGGTTGAACAACAAGGACTCTATCAAACACTCTACGGCAGTGTGCAATCGCACGCCTGATGTTTGTGGCTCTGAGTCTTTAAGTCGGGTTGCTAACCTAACTTACGTTTCAACTTGGGAGGTCGCGTGACCTCCCCATCCGTAACCAACCCTTTATCAACAAAACACCAATGCGACAGCAGCTCAGTGCGTCTTTGCCAGGGCTGCGAACTTCCCGTAGATAAAATGGACATCCCTTTAGGGAAATCAGCTTACTGCCCAAGATGCGGAACTCAGCTTTATAGAGGCGGTACCCCTAGCCTCTCTGGAAACCTAGCAATCGCAATTACCTGCTTATTGCTGTTTATCCCATCGCACTTTTTTGAATTCATCAGTATTCGCCTGATTGGCGTCATGATACCCGCGACGTTACCATCGGGTGTTTTTACCTTAATGGGCGAAGGCTTTCCTCTACTTGGTTTGCTGATCCTGTTCTGCAGTTCGATCGCTCCGTTGCTCGTGTGCACCTCGGTACTCATCACTCATGCATCACTGCGTCTTAAGATCTTCACACCCTTTCGTTATGCATTAGCCATTATTCAGACTCTCAAACATTGGATGATGTTGGATGTGTTTCTGGTAAGTTTGGCGGTCTCATGTTTCAAACTGCAAGATTACTCTGACATTTTCGTCGGCCCTGGATTGGTTGGCCTCATTCTTCTGCAGCTTTTCAGTGTATTGTTGGTAAGCCGCATCAGCGTGCGTCGCTACTGGGAAGCTTGGACAAAAGAATCTGACTACTCATTTACTGAAAGTAAGAACGTACACTGTCACAACTGCCACCTATCTCAACCGGATGGGCATACTTGCGTGCGTTGTCACCATGACTTATACCACCGCAAGCCCTACTCTATACAGAAGACATGGGCACTGTTGTTTGCCGCATCAGTGGCTATTGTGCCAGCCAACGTCATTCCGATTTCTATCCTTATCACCAACGGACAAAGGCTAGAAGACACAATAATTTCCGGTGTCGCGTCGCTAATAAATAGCGATATGTATGGCATTGCAGCGATCATTTTCATTGCCAGTATCGTCGTTCCCGTCGCGAAAATACTGGGCCTCGCGTACATCTTAATCTGTATCAAGATGAAGCGTACGATTTACCACAGACAACGTATGACAATCTATTTCATCGTGAAATGGGTGGGAAAATGGTCGGTTATGGATCTATTCGTTATTTCGATCATGATGACCTTGGTCGACCGCGGACAAATTTTAAACTTTACACCAGGTTATGGTGCAGTCGCTTTTGGCGTCGTGGTTGTTCTCACGATGCTAGCAGCGGAAAGCTTAGATCCTAGGCTAATTTGGGATAACTACACCTCTAAAGATGAGTCAGTGAATGAACAACGATAACCAATCACAAACGTCATATTCACCAGAAGTAAGGAAAAACAAAGGCATCTCACCTTTGTGGATTCTGCCGATATTAACCGTCGCATTAGCCGGTTGGTTGGTCATGAAATCGATACACGATGCTGGGCAACGTGTGCAAATATA
Organism: Vibrio sp. 10N.286.52.C3; assembly: GCF_041468865.1. Taxonomy (NCBI): domain Bacteria; kingdom Pseudomonadati; phylum Pseudomonadota; class Gammaproteobacteria; order Vibrionales; family Vibrionaceae; genus Vibrio; species Vibrio sp. 10N.286.52.C3. The sequence continues at coordinate 32,600 of NZ_JBFRJM010000041.1, forward strand.
CTTCTCAGATGCCGCAGGTTTAGTCGCAGGTCGAACAACGATTCGTTACCAAGGCTTAGAAGTGGGTATGGTGCGCGACATCACTTTATCCAAAGATCTATCGAGCATCTATGTCGATGCAGACATCTACCCTGAAGCGAAGAAGCTACTCTCAAAAGGCACTCGTTTCTGGCTTGTAAAACCGACAGCAAGTTTGTCGGGTATCTCAGGATTAGACGCACTTGTTTCAGGTAACTATATTGCTATCCACCCGAGCGAAACCAAACAAGACCCAGAAACCATTTTCCAAGCGTTAGAATCCTCCCCTTCTGATTTACTGGCTTCTGAAGGTTTGAATATTTCACTGACGACCAAAGATCTGGGTGGCGTATCTGTTGGTTCTCAAATCGTTTACCGTAAAATCCCAATTGGTGAGGTTTACAACTACCAGTTAAACGACAACGCGAAATCCGTTACGATTCAAGCGTCGATTAAAGATGAATACAGCCATATCATTACCGACCAAAGCCGTTTTTGGAATGTCAGTGGCTTAGGTGCCAGTATTGGCTTTTCTGGTGTTGATGTTCGCTTAGAGAGCCTAAGTGCATTGCTTGGCGGTTCAATTGCGGTCGACTCTCCAGGAGAAGGCCAACCGGTTGAGATGAATACTAAGTTCAAACTCTACCCAGATCTGAAAACAGCGGGTCGAGGTATCTCTATCAAGATTGCCGTTCCCGATGATAATAAAATCAGTGCAACGGGTGCTCCGATCATGTATCGCGGCATTGAAATCGGTCAAATCACTGATTTATCGCTAAGTGAAGGGCGTGAAAACGTCGTTGCATCTGCCGCTATCCAACCGGCATTCAGTGACTTTTTAAACAGCGGCAGTAAATTCGTTCTAGAAGAGGCTGAATTGTCGCTTACTGGCATGAAAAACATTGCCAATTTAGTGACAGGTAACTTTTTAACCTTGGTACCGGGTGAAGGTGAAAAGGCGCGTCGATTTACTGCAATCCGCAAAAATGAATTCAGTCAGGAACAAGAGAAATCCGTTGCGATTCGCTTAACGTCGAACAATTCGTTCGGGTTAGATGTCGGTACACAACTTCTCTACAAAGGCATTGCCGTTGGCTCTATCATCCATGTGGGATTAGTTGATGGTGTTGGTACGGGCTCTGAAAAACACGAAGTCTTCATGGATGCACTTATCGATAATGAGTATGCGCACCTTATCAAAAGCCACAACCGTTTCTTTGTGACAGGTAGTGCGACTGCAGAGCTAACCGAATCAGGCTTGAGTGTTACGGTCCCACCAGCAAAACAGCTTCTTACCGGCTCGATTAGCTTTGTGAGTGAAGGTAAATCTGAAGCTCGAACGGACTACCAACTTTTCCAAAGTAAGTCGTTAGCAGAAATTGCTAAGTTTAATCAGTCTGGTTCAAAGACACTTTCTTTGTTTGCCAGTGAGTTACCTTCAATTTCTAAAGGCAGTCCACTCCTCTACCGCAACCTACAAGTGGGTAGTATTTCTGATTTTCAGCTTGCCGACGGTGGCGTAAGAATCAAAGTCACAATCGAAAATCGTTACACACACTTACTCAACAAGCACACTGTTTTCTGGAACCGATCAGGCGTTGAGGTTGATGCGTCGCTATCGGGTATCAGCATTAAAGCGGCACCAGTTAAAACCCTTATCCAAGGCGGTATTGCTTTTGACTCTCTGCCGGGAATCGACAACAAACTCGGCGATGTGTGGAAGCTTTATAAAGATTCGAAATCCGCTCGAAAATTTGGCCGCGCGATTACTATCACCTCTTCTGGCGATCAAGAAGTCAGCAAGGGCATGGCGATCAAATATCAAGGTGTCACTGTTGGTGAGGTTACTTTGGTGATTCCGAACTTCAACAAGGGCGGCATTGAAATTACTGCGCGTATTTTACCTGAGTACGTCGACAAGATTGCCGTGACGAACAGTCACTTCTGGTTGGCAGAACCTGAGATTGGCCTTAATGGCATCAAAAACGTCTCTGCGCTGCTCTCTAAACACATCAACGTAGATCCGGGCAAAGGTGAAAGAAACACGAAATTTGAGCTTAGCAAAGGACCCGTGCAGCCTGAAGGCAAGATATTCCAACTGCAAAGCGAAACGCGAGGCTCAGTATCTGAAGGCACACCTATCCTATTCCGTGAGCTAGAAATCGGCAGTGTTATTGATGTTCAGTTAGGCGAGTTTGCTGACCGCATCATCTCTACGATTCAAATAGAACCAGACTACGCGTATCTAATCCGCGCAAACACCGTGTTCTGGAACGTGTCGGGCGTCGATGTCTCTATCGGCCTGTCAGGCGCAAACATCAAAGCCGGAACGGTAGACAGCTTGTTAAGAGGTGGTATTACATTCTCAACGCCACCGACAAATGAACTTCAACCAGTAGCAAGCGAAGATCAGTCTTTCTACCTCTATCCTCAAGCCGAAGATGAGTGGAAATCATGGAGAACAGCAATTCCTCGTCCATAGAGTGAATTCCCTGACGTTTCTGGAAGATTAATTCTTCATCAAAATGCAACCATTCGGCTGCATTTTTGTTGTTTGCTATAAATATGGTTTAGGGCGGCCTCATTTTGCTTTAAACTCCCCGCATTAATGCAATAAATCGAGATACTCTTTTGCACGCTAACGTATATATTCCTGAAGAATTCCTAACGCACATCGAAGCAATCATGCCTAGTCATCTAGATATGACTTCTTTTGTCGCGTCATGCCAAAAACCACTTCGTAAAAGTATTCGAATCAACACATTGAAAATCAGTGTTGAAGACTTCCTAGTACGAGCAAAAGAGAAAGGCTGGGAACTGGAACCTGTACCTTGGTGTGAAACGGGCTTTTGGATTACAGCTGATGAAAGTGAAGCGCCACTAGGTAATACGGCAGAACACATGTCTGGTCTTTTCTACATCCAAGAAGCCAGCTCGATGATGCCACCTTCGGCACTTTTCCAAGGTGAAGCTGATTACCAAGCGGTGTTAGACACTGCGGCAGCACCCGGTTCTAAAACAACGCAAATCGCTGCGCTAATGAATAATCGCGGTGTATTGGTTGCCAATGAGTACGCAGCAAGCCGTGTGAAAGTCCTTCACGCTAACATAGAACGTTGTGGTGTTCGTAATGCCGCTCTAAGTAACTTTGACGGTCGAGTTTTCGGTGGTTGGTTACCAGAACAGTTTGATGCTGTGTTGCTAGACGCTCCCTGTTCTGGCGAAGGTACCATTCGTAAAGACGCCGATGCGATGAAGAACTGGACGTATCAATCTGTGGTCGATATTGCCGACACGCAAAAAGATCTGATTGAAAGTGCATTCCATGCTCTTAAACCTAATGGTGTTTTGGTTTACTCAACGTGTACGCTTAGCACCGAAGAGAACCAACAAGTGTGTCATCACTTAAAAGAAACCTTTGGTGATGCGGTTGAATTTGAATCTCTTGAATCACTATTCGACAACGCAAAAGCAACCACGACAGAGGAAGGCTTTCTACACATCTTCCCTCAAGTTTATGACTCAGAAGGTTTCTTTGTTGCACGTATCCGTAAATTAGCGTCTGTTACTCCACCAGAAGTTAAAAAACGTATGGGTAAATTCCCATTTGAAAAAGCATCAAAGAAAACTCAACAAGAAGTCGCTGAACAACTAATGAGTACTCTCGATATCGAATTGCCAAGCGATACTCAGGTTTGGATTCGCGACAAAGACGTTTGGCTATTCCCAGAAGCGCTAGAGCCTATGATCGGTGAGTTCCGTTTTTCTCGCATGGGAATCAAGATCGCTGAAACCCATAAAAAAGGTTACCGCTGGCAGCACCAAGTAGCGACAACGCTCGCAACAGGTAATGAAGCTAATGTTGTAGAGCTTAGTATTGAAGATGCTCGTGAATGGTTCATGGGCCGCGATGTTCGCCCTGAAAACTTGTCAGGAAAAGGTGAAGTACTAGTGAAGTACAATGGTGCAATCATCGGCCTTGGTAAGTGGGTTGGCAACCGAGTGAAGAACGGTTTACCACGCGAACTCGTGCGCGATAAGAACCTTTTCTAAAAGCGTTCGCACTGAGTACACCTTAATAAACAAAAAGCCCAAACAACGTTAATTGTTTGGGCTTTTTCTATTCTATCGGCCATATAAGTCAGTGTGCGAGCGCTTGTAAATCAACACCTAATTATATAAATATCAATTCAAGTCACTATTTCCAAAAAGAAAAATCGCAATTTAGAGAATCTAAACTAGACTTCAATCTAACAGTCAAAAGATTAAAACGATTAGCGTAGGCTCTTCGGAGCCCTTTCCCCTAAGCCCAAACAGGAAGGTTTGGGCTTTTTTTTGACCGAAAGGACCGCTTACTTAACTAAGCTGATACCTTCTTTGTCGATAGTGATCTTGCCAGATTTGTATAGACCACCAATTGTCTTCTTGAACGTACCTTTGCTGGTTCTGAATGCAGAGAAAATAACTTCAGGAGAAGACTTATCATTCAAAGGCAGGTAACCGCCTTTCTTCTCAAGCAGGTCAAGAACCTTAGTGCTTAAGTCATCCATCTTAGCCACACCAACCTTCTGAAGAGACAAATCAATCTTACCGTCTTCTTCACGAACGTTTTTAATGTAGCCTTTTAGTGTTTTACCAATGAACAGCTTACCGATGATGTCAGATGGGAAAATCATACCCCAGTGTTCACCGTTCACGATCGCTTTGTAACCTAACTGGCTGCGCTCAGCGATAATGAGATCGACTTGCTCATTTTGCTTATAAGTCGCAGGCGTGTTGTCTAACCATTTGTTGAACTTCGTTGTACCAACGATACGGCTCGATGCTTTATCGATATACACATATACTAAGATTGACTGACCTTCGTTTAAACGGCCACGCTGCTCGCTGAAAGGAACAAGAAGGTCTTTACCTTTCACGCCCCAGCTCATGAATGCACCAGTGCTGTTAACACCTTCAACCGTCATCAAACCAAACTGGCCTACTTGAGCTATTGGTTTTTCAGTCGTTGCAGCGATCTGGTTGTCAGAATCTATGTATAAGAAAACATCTAGCTTTTGACCAATTTCAACACCTTCAGGAGTAAATCGTTTCGGCAGCAACACGGTTCCATAGTCGCTCGCGTCAAGGAATACACCGAAGTCTGCTTGTTTTACTACTTCTAAGTTGTTTATTTGACCAATATTAATCATCAAGGTTGTCTCTACTTTAAATTTGGCGGAGATTATACGTGATCTCTGATATGCTTTCGCTAGTTTCATTCATATTTTTACATTCTAGGAGACATCGTTGATCACCGTTGATAAACAAGATGCGATAACACTTAAAATTAACCATGCCATGGCTAAGACCAAAAAGCTCGACATGGACGTTTATCTATTCATTCCCGGTGAACTTGGACTGACTCCTGAAGTGCTTTCTGAAAGTGCCTTTTTCTACAGCTCAATCACTCAAAAACGTGCCTACTATAGTGACAAAACACTTTTACCTTTGGTACACAGTCGCTTGGCAAAACGTGGACGCTTATCTACAACACAGTATCGTGTCAGTTTGAGTCTGTTTGCCTACCAATATGTTATCGCGTTAGATAAAGCAGTCAGCAGCTTAAATAAAACTGATAGTGACGACGTAACGGCTGATGAAGTAGATGAAGTCATTGAATTGGCTTTAGATATCTTGAAGAAGCTACGCCGAAGCATCCCTTACGAAGAAAATCTCAAGCGCTACTACGCTAATATCGATAACTACCTATCTTGGTATACCGAGCAAAAGTTCCTATCGCTAGTTTCACACATGCCACGAGGTAGTGAGTATTCAACGATTAAAGAACGACTCTTAACGCTTTGTGATAAAGAGACCGCGCACCGTAAACTGAACCGCTACAACTCAGCAAGAGTTCGAGAGGACGTTACCCGCTTGAGTAACAAGATGCGTTTGCTGCGTCGTTTGATTGAACACCCTATCGTGCTTAAAGAAAAGACAACGTCGATGGGTAAGAACGTTAAGCGTGCCGTGAAAGGCATCGCGACCGGTTTGGTGATGGTTGTCGTGACCACTACTGTGATCTTGGCTCGTGACTTTCTTGGTGAGATTACCGCCTCTTTCATCGTGGCAATGTCTTTCATTTACGCACTGCGTGAGATCTTTAAAGATGACTTGAGAGACATCCTTTGGCGCTGGCTGCGTAAAGGCAAGCCAAAATGGAAGCGTCGTTACTATGATCCAACGACCAACAAGTCAGTAGGCCATAAACTGGAATGGTTGGACTACGCAAATTTTTCTAAGCTTGCAGATCGCATTCAGTCGATCCGTAAAAAGCGTGTGGTACAACGTGAAGAGCAAATCTTGCATTACCGCTCTCATACTGAGATGTCGACATCGACCTTTATGAGTGGTTATGAGGAGACTCGTGAAACGTTATCGATCAGCCTAAGAGCGCTGACACGGTTGATGGATAAAGGCTCAAACAAGATCTACCGCTTGAATGAAGGACAAGTGAGCCGCGAATCAGTAGAAAAGCGTCATCTTCTCAACCTGATCATTAAAGAGAACAACCATGATAACGAACCAACCTACTACCGTTGGAAGATCGTTATGAACCGTTCAAAAATAGTTGATATTGAGCAGATCACTCAAGAGTCATAGAGCCGTTATAAAGTTCTCTATAACGGTATGTGGAAACCATTCACATACCGTTGTTTTATCTCTTCAACGTTACCCATGACTTCTAAACCAAAATCTATTATTTAATCGCTATTTTCTTGAAGGGACTTTCTTAATTGAAAGCGTAAGCGTGAACTCCGCCATCGGCTCGTCACCATGTAAAGATGGGCAAGTCGCGATAATGGTTACGGGTTGATTGACCCGTTCTCCGGTCGACATGGTTTCTGCCAGCATAGTGTTGATCAGCTCACCGTCGTTACAAGTGAAATGCACATCACCTTCAGGGCGCTTCAAAAAGTTACCCGTCACCTCTTTAAAAGCCAACGAGATCTTTTCACCTTGCTGCTGAGATTTGCTCATCGCAAGAAACCCACCCGCGACATCCGCACCTACAGCCAAAACGCCAAAGTACATACTGTTAAGGTGATTCTTAGTACGCCTTCTAAGCGGGATTTTCACTTCAACATGTTGGTTGTCCAACGCGAGTAGTTTTGGTCGGCACAACCAGATAAGTGGGACTTTGAAAAAGCCAAACATGCTTAAGTAGAAATTTGCTTTTTGTAGAGGGGTCAACATTCGAATTACCTAGCCAAGTTAGTCATCAGACCAGTTAATCGACTAGCGATAAGAATGTCAAAAAAATGTTACAAAAAAGAGATATCATCGCACAATGATATCTCTTTCATTCTCAAAGCATTAGCGCCTTAAGTCGGCTTATCAGGCAAGCTAATCGATTTACGCAGTCACGACCGTTTCAACACCTTCAAGGTCAGCAATGTAACCTTGTAGACGTGGATAATCGACTAAACCTTGCGTAACTAGCAGCACTGGCTTCTTCGCGTTCAGGGTTGCTTTAACAATCATATCCAACAAGGTAATAACCGCTTCGTTTTGTGGATCAAAAGCGTGTTGCTGAGCTTCATTGTGTTTGTCTACGCCTAAAGTGAAAGACGCTAAGCTATCAACGTTTACCACTACACCATCGAAGTAATGCAGTAAACGTTCGCTCAGTAGCACTGCAGACGGCACATCGCACGAGAACAGTACTTTCAAACCGTTAAGGCCGCGTGGTAGCCCTTGCTCGGCAAGCAGGTCAATAATCTTAGCGGCATCGCTTAATGTTCGTACATAAGGCACAACCACTTCAACGTTAATACCCTGCTCACGCAATGTTTTAATGACCTGACACTCTAAAGCGAAAGCCTTGCTGTATTCTGGTGTTGCATAGCGAGCAACGCCACGAACGCCTAGTGCTGGGTTAATCTCTTCAGCTTCACAGTTCCCGCCAAGTAGCGAACGGAAGCCATAGCTGTCTGCACTACTTAATGCGATACGAACAGAAGTGTGATTTGGCTGAACGGCAGCTTGAATGGCAATCACTAAGGTCGAAACAAAATGCTCATCGACAGTTTTATCGCCAAGGATCGCATCTAAAGACGTTTTTTCAATATCAGTCAAAGTATCTAAGTGACTCTCGATACTTGGGTGATAAAAGACACGATCCATCACCAATTCTGATAGTGAAACGTATAAGTGGTTGGAATTATTATTATCGTTATAAGAAGGCAGCACATCACCTAAGACAAGTTCTGGGTGCAAAGTGCTTTGATTTTCTTGAGTCATTGCTGCTCCAGCATTTTTATGTTGTGTTCAAACGAAAATACCGATAGCTGCCTGTTAATACAAGTGAAAATCCCTTATTTGACGCTGGCCTGCTGATAAAAATAAGAATATTAGCAATAACTGAGATAACTTTGACTCAATAGAGTTTATTCCTCTGTTCAATTCCGTTATCTTAACCACTTCGCAATAGAATAAAAAAGCTATCACATGCCATTAAAAACTGATGAGTTGAGAACCCAAGCTCTGGGTCCTATGCCAACTCCTGCCGAACTAGGCAATGCACACCCTATTACTGACGACGTTGCTGAGCGCATTAAAAATTCTCGCCGCCAAATCGAAGATATCCTAACTGGTCGTGATAACCGCCTATTAGTTATCGTAGGCCCTTGCTCTGTTCACGATACAGATGCGGCACTTGATTACGCTGAGCGCCTAAGCAAAATTCAAGACCAGTACAAAGATGAACTGTTCGTTGTAATGAGAACCTACTTCGAGAAGCCTCGTACTGTTGTAGGTTGGAAGGGTTTGATTACAGATCCTAACCTTGATGGTTCATACGCACTTGAAACAGGCTTGAACAAAGCTCGTAAGCTTCTGCTAGATATCAACAAGCTTGGCCTAGCTACCGCGACTGAATTCCTTGATATGATCACAGGTCAGTACATTGCAGACCTTATCACTTGGGGTGCGATTGGCGCTCGTACAACTGAATCTCAGATTCACCGTGAAATGGCTTCTGCACTGTCTTGCCCTGTTGGCTTCAAGAACGCGACCAACGGCAACATCAAGATTGCTATCGATGCAATTCGTGCAGCACATGCTTCACACTACTTCTACTCTCCAGATAAGAACGGCCGCATGACGGTTTACCGTACTTCTGGCAACCCATACGGTCACGTTATTCTACGTGGTGGTGATAAAGGCCCTAACTTCGACGCTGAATCTGTAGATACTGCATGTAAGCAACTGGCTGAATTCGATCTACCTCAACGTTTGGTTGTAGACTTTAGCCACGCTAACTGTCAGAAGCAACACCGTAAGCAGTTAGAAGTTGCACAAGACATTTGTGAGCAAATTAAATCTAACAAGAACCAAATTGCAGGCATTATGGCAGAGAGCTTCATTATTGAAGGCAACCAGCCAATGACAGACATTAACAACCTAGAATATGGCAAGTCGATTACTGACCCATGCCTAAGCTGGGAAGATACTGCAACAATGCTAGACATGCTTGCAACAGCAATTAAAGATAGAAACTTAGCTTAAGGAAACAACACAATGCCATCATTTGACATTATCTCTGAAGTAGAAGCAGTAGAACTGCGTAACGCAGTAGACAACGCAAACCGTGAACTATCGACTCGTTTCGATTTCCGCGGCGTTGACGCAAGCTTTGATTACAAAGATGAATCAGTAAAATTGACTGCTCAAGACGATTTTCAACTGAAGCAAATGCGCGATATCCTTCGCAGCAACCTAACGAAGCGTAATGTTGATCCTAACGCGATGGAAGCGAAAGCGGCAGACCAAACAGGTCGCACTTGGCACCAAACGGTTATCTTTAAGCAAGGCATTGAAACTGATGTCGCTAAGAAGATCGTTAAGCTAATCAAAGACAACAAAGTTAAAGTTCAAGCTTCTATCCAAGGCGACAAAGTTCGTGTTACTGGTAAGAAGCGTGATGACCTACAAGCTGTTATGGCTCTAGTTCGCGGCGGTGAACTTGGTCAACCTTTCCAGTTTGACAACTTCCGCGACTAATTATTGAGTTTGAGCGACCGCCTATTTGGGTTGCTCATTCATCAGCACAATGTCGTGTTTGAAATAGCAAAAAGCCACTTCTCGAAGTGGCTTTTTATTTATCTGGTCCAGCTTTAGTTTTATTCCGAGCCTCTAGCCGATTTCAAACAACCAGAAAGCTCTCATTTCAACTAGAAGCAATTACCTCAACTGAGTACTTGGGCTGCTGACAATTTTAGATCTTTGCCGACCAACAGATTAAACTCTACGCTTGCTGGTGGAATAAACACACACACTCGTAATTTCTCTGCTCTTGCTTGCTCAAGCTTTGTTGATAGCTCTCCGCTGTTGGCGTAGCTCTCTCTTTCTGCATCTCGGCGGCACAGGTCGATAAATTCAAATGGACAATCGCTCGGTGAAAGTACGAGCTCTGCCTCCTGCATCAAACGTAAAGCCTTCATAGACAGCAGCTCGACATCTTGCTCGAATTCAATCCAAGTGACCTGCCCTTCGCTATCAATGCCTTCGGTTAGCGCTTGCTGGTAGTAAGACTCTAACTGCTCTCTGTCATTCACCTGCTCGATAAAGCTGGATGACAAGAAACGCTCCCAAAATTTACGACGCTCGTCGACGGTTGGGAATGACTCTTTGATTGAATTGCGTTTTGATGCACCGAAGTCTGCTATCAAACCTATGTTTTGTGGCAATACCGTTTCGAGTTTTTCTCTGATATTTCTTACTAAAACAGGTGATGCCCCGCCACTAGAGATGGCAATTTGGATTCTGCCGCGATTTATCATCGAAGGTGTGATGAAGTCGCAGTAAGGAAGATCGTCAACCACATTGACTAAAATACCCAGTTTTTTCGCATCATTATACACTTGGTGATTCAAGCTTGGGTTGTCTGTTGTGGCCCAAACCTGCAAGTAATTTTTCGATATGATCTGTGACGAGTAAAAGTTTTGAACCCAGTGAAGCTTGTTCTCGTCCACAAGCTGCTTTAAGTAAGGCGCTACCTTGGGAGACACCAAAGTCACATCCGCTCCCGCTCGTAGTAAGCTATCGACTTTACGGCAAGCAACCTCACCCCCACCAACCACTAAGATTGGCTTATTTTCTACATCCAAAAACATTGGGAAATAACGCATGTTCTTCCTTGAGACTACTTCAATAACTATTCAGCCATGCTACCAAATTTGGAGCATATTCATAACTATCGAAGTGTAATAAAAATATTTATTGACCAAATTTCAACATTTCTTAAGTTTAATATTTCATCATTGTGATGTTTATTCAGAATATTTATCTAGTCGATTATCAATATAAAAATCTAAATCTCGTTGCACCAACAGTGTGAACCGTTGCACTATTTACATTCACTTAACATTTGGTCATTCTAATTGTGTTCGGATTTGTGATTTCATTCAAAATTCTTTTTAAATTATACATTTGTGAAACTACGGATCCTTTCCTAACCTTATAAACAGTTGTTTAAATCGCACACAGTTTCATTTGCAAAATGCAACTCGTTTAATTTGAACAACAAGGTCATAGAAAACGCAACACATAAGAGAAACTCAAACGAGCACGAGTATCAGGTGTCACCTGGTTAACAAGGAAGGATACAAATGACAAATAAACTAACACTTCTTGCTTCAGTAGTAGCTGCATCAACTGCGATGATGGCAACATCGGCATCAGCGGCAGAAAGCACTCTGGACAAAGTCACATCTCAAGGTTTTCTAACTTGTGGTGTAAGTACCGGTCTTCCAGGGTTCTCTAACCCTAACTCAAAAGGTGAATGGGAAGGAATTGATGTTGAGTATTGTCAAGCTCTTGCAGCGGCTGTACTCGGTGACAAGACTAAAGTTAAGTATGTACCTCTAACAGCAAAAGAGCGTTTTACTGCGCTTCAATCTGGCGAAATCGACGTACTATCTCGTAACACAACATGGACATTACATCGTGACACTGCTCTAGGTCTGAACTTCGTAGGCGTTAACTACTACGATGGTCAAGGCTTCATGGTTAAGAAAGAACTTGGCCTAACAAGTGCTCAAGAGCTTGATGGCGCTTCTGTATGTGTTCAATCAGGTACAACAACTGAACTTAACCTAGCCGATTACTTCCGTAACAGTGGCATGTCTTACAAGCCAGTGGTATTCGATACGGCAGCACAAACATCGAAAGGTTTCGACGCAGGTCGTTGTGACGTACTAACAACTGACCAATCTGGTCTATACGCACTTCGCCTAAACCTAGCTGATCCTAAATCTGCAGAAGTACTTCCTGAAATCATCTCTAAAGAGCCTCTAGGCCCTGTTGTTCGTCAAGATGATGATCAATGGTTTAACGTTGCTAAGTGGACACTTTCAGCAATGATTAACGCGGAAGAATACGGCATCTCTTCTAAAAATGCAGACGAAATGCTTAAGTCAAAAGATCCAAACATCAAACGTATTCTTGGTGTAGACGGTCCTAAAGGTAAAGGCCTTGGCATTCGCGACGACTGGGGTTACCAAGTAATTAAGCAAGTTGGTAACTACGGTGAGAGTTTTGAGCGTACTGTTGGTACAGGTTCTCCACTTCAAATCTCTCGTGGTGTAAATGCATTATGGAATGCGGGCGGCTTTATGTACGCTCCACCAATCCGTTAATAAATTTTCAAGCATCAATTAGGGCGGAGTTTTCCGCCCTATTTATTAAATGGATTTGAGGTTATAGTAGTATGAAACCTAATGAAACTATTTCTCCAGCTCAGGCAAAGCCACAGCCCAAAAGTGCCAACTTATTTTACAACCCCACTTTTCGCTCCATCATTTTCCAAATTATCGCCGTCGGGGCGCTTTGTGCTTTCTTTTACACGATTGTAAATAATGCACTCACAAACTTAGATTCCCGTGGTATCACCACTGGTTTTGATTTTCTCTCCCAAGAAGCTGGTTTTGGTATCGGCTTAACACTGATTGAATACGACGAGACCTTCTCATACGGTCGTACATTCTTTATCGGTCTTCTCAATACCGCTTTGGTTTCAGTACTCGGCATCATGCTAGCGACAGTGCTGGGCTTTAGTATGGGTATCGCTAGACTCTCTTCAAACTGGCTAGTTAGCCGATTTGCAGCTGTCTACATTGAGATATTCCGAAATATCCCTCTGCTATTACAAATCTTTTTCTGGTATTTCGCCGTTCTACAAGCCTTGCCTTCTGCTCGTCAAAGTATGAGTCTAGGTGAAGCAATTTTCTTGAACGTACGCGGGTTGTACTTCCCTGCTCCAGTCTTTGAGCAAGGCAGTAGCATTGTCATCGCATCATTGATTGTCGGTATTATCGCTACGTTTATTATCAACATCTGGGCTAAGAACAGACAGAAACTGACCGGCCAACAAACACCGATGTTGCGAATTGCAGCTGCGTTGATTTTAGGCTTACCGTTGATAACTTACTTTGTTATGGGCATGCCTATCTCTGCAGATTACCCTGTGTTGAAAGGGTTTAACTTCAAGGGTGGTGTTACGATAATCCCTGAGCTTGCTGCATTGATGCTCGCTTTAAGTATCTATACAGCAGCGTTCATTGCTGAGATTGTTCGTTCAGGTATTAACGCGGTAAACCATGGGCAAACTGAGGCTGCGATGTCTCTAGGCATCCCACGTTCTAGAACTCTAAAGCTTGTCATTATTCCACAAGCATTAAGAATCATTATCCCACCACTAACCAGTCAGTATCTAAACCTGACCAAAAACTCATCACTTGCGATGGCCATTGGTTATCCTGATCTTGTCTCTGTATTTGCAGGAACAACACTTAACCAAACTGGACAAGCTATCGAAGTAATCGCGATGACAATGGGCGTCTACCTAACCTTGAGCCTATTAACGTCCGCTCTAATGAACATATACAACCGCAAAGTAGCATTGGTGGAGAGATAAGATGAGTACACATCAATTTCAACCTGATCTTCCGCCTCCAGCGAATACCGTTGGGCCAGTCGGTTGGTTAAGAAAAAATCTATTTAATGGACCTGTTAACAGCGTCGTCACTGTGATTCTTGCTTACTTTGCTTTCACCCTATTATGGGCAATAGCGGATTGGGCATTCATCAGTGCCGACTGGATAGGAACCACACGTGATGCCTGTACTAGCGAAGGCGCTTGTTGGGTTTTTATCAGCGTTCGTTGGGACCAATTCATGTATGGCTTCTACCCAGAAGCTGAACTGTGGCGACCTCGCCTCTTCTATGCAACGTTGGCCATTTTTGTAGCCTTACTGGCTTATGAAAAAACACCTAAACGTACGTGGATTTGGTTGTTCTTCGTCAACATCTACCCATTTATCATTGCTGGCTTGCTATACGGTGGCGTCTTTGGGTTAGAAGTTGTTGATACCCATAAATGGGGCGGCCTACTGGTTACACTGGTCATCGCACTTGTTGGTATTGTAGTGTCACTCCCTATTGGTGTTGCACTTGCTCTTGGGCGCCGCTCAGAGATGCCGATCATTCGCAGTATGTGTACCGTATACATCGAAATTTGGCGTGGCGTACCGCTCATTACAGTTCTATTCATGGCTTCAGTAATGCTGCCACTCTTTTTATCAGAAGGGACAGAAACCGATAAGCTCATTCGAGCACTTGTAGGGGTAGTTCTATTCAGTGCAGCCTACATGGCCGAAGTAATTCGAGGTGGTCTACAAGCAATACCAAAAGGCCAATACGAAGCAGCTGATGCTCTGGGGTTAAGCTACTGGAAAAAGACCGGGCTTATCATTCTACCTCAAGCTCTTAAAATCACGATTCCTTCAATTGTGAACACCTTCATTGGTTTGTTTAAAGATACCAGTCTTGTTTTGATTATTGGTATGTTTGATGTACTAGGAATTGGCCAAGCCGCGAATACCGACCCTGAATGGCTTGGGTATTCAACAGAAAGTTATGTATTTGTCGCGTTAGTGTTCTGGGTGTTTTGTTTTGGCATGTCGAGATATTCGATATGGCTAGAAAACAGACTTCACACCGGTCACAAACGATAATTAACAAGATCAAGGACGTATTATGACGCAGCAGACAGAAAACAACTCTCAAGGTCTTATGATCGAGTTGAAAGACATGAACAAGTGGTACGGTGAATTCCACGTACTTAAGAACATCAATTTAGAAGTTAAAAAAGGCGAGAAAATCGTTATCTGTGGCCCTTCAGGCTCTGGTAAATCAACGATGATCCGCTGCATCAACCGATTAGAAGAGCACCAAAAAGGTCATATCTTCGTTTCAGGTAATGAATTAACGGAAGACCTAAAGAACATCGAAGCCGTGCGTAGAGATGTCGGCATGTGTTTCCAACACTTCAATCTGTTTCCACATCTGACGGTATTAGAGAACTGTACTCTGGCTCCAATCTGGGTCAAAAAGATGCCAAAAGAAGAAGCCGAAGCGATTGCAATGAAGTACCTAGAGCGCGTAAAAATCCCTGAGCAAGCGGACAAGTTCCCAGGTCAGCTTTCAGGTGGTCAACAGCAGCGTGTAGCTATCGCTCGCTCTTTGTGTATGAACCCTCAAGTGATGCTGTTTGATGAGCCAACGTCGGCGCTCGATCCAGAAATGGTTCGTGAGGTGTTAGACGTAATGGTTGAGCTTGCAGAAGAAGGCATGACGATGCTTTGTGTAACGCACGAGATGGGCTTTGCTAAAGAGGTCGCGGATCGCGTTATCTTCATGGATGCCGGTGAAATCATAGAAGAGAACAACCCTGTCGATTTCTTTGAAAACCCACAATCAGACAGAACGCAGAACTTCTTAAGCCAAATCTTACACCACTAATGTGTTATGATGCATAAACTACAGAGGCGGCTTAGGTCGCCTCTTTGTTTTCAGTGTTATAATTAGTTTTTCAAGATTATAAACAGCGATTCAGTGCGATTAAAATTGAACAACGAACCTTAACTGCACTTTAAGAAATACTTTGTTACACCTTCAGAAACACTTAACCGACTATTTTGATTATTATTTTACGTATACAAGAGGAATGAGAGACTTGATTTTTCGAACTTTCACCCCCATAAATGTACTAATAACTATTGAAGTCACCTTACGAGGAAGATTATGAACAGCCCTATGTTTTCACGCACAGCATCTCAAGAAAGTGCTCTGCAAACCAATAAAGTGTTGCGTAACACCTACGCATTACTGTCTATGACACTACTTTGGTCTGCTGTTGTAGCAGGCGTATCCATGGCGATGAACCTTCCTCGCCCGGGTCTTATTATCATGCTAGTTGGCTTCTACGGCCTACTTTTCCTAACAGAAAAGAACCGTGACAACAGCATGGGTCTAGTCTTCACATTCCTATTTACAGGTTTCTTAGGCTACACCATCGGTCCAATCTTAAACATGTACGTTGGCGCAGGCATGGGTGATGTCAT
Source organism: Vibrio sp. 10N.286.52.C3 (assembly GCF_041468865.1). Classification (NCBI taxonomy): domain Bacteria; kingdom Pseudomonadati; phylum Pseudomonadota; class Gammaproteobacteria; order Vibrionales; family Vibrionaceae; genus Vibrio; species Vibrio sp. 10N.286.52.C3. Next base: position 49,066 of record NZ_JBFRJM010000041.1, read on the forward strand.
CCTAACTGCACTTGGCGGTACAGCACTGGCGTTTATGGGCGCATCAGCTTACGCACTAACAACTAAGCGTGACCTGTCGTTCCTTAATGGCATGCTATTAGCGGGTTTCGTAGTACTACTTGTAGGTATGGTTGCAAACATCTTCCTACAAATGCCTCTACTATCATTGGCAATGAGCGGTATGTTCATCCTGTTCTCGACTGGTGTTATCTTGCTTACAACGCAAAACATCATTCGTGGCGGTGAAACAAACTACATCTCTGCAACGATCAGCTTGTACGTATCGATCTACAACATCTTCATCAGCCTACTAAGCATCCTAGGCATCATGGGCAGCGACGACTAATCGTTCCCATCATTGAAGAATATCTAGCCCAAGAGCCTACCTCTTGGGCTTTTTTGTATCTATAAGTACGATATTTCATTGGATAGCTACAATTTCTGTTGAGAAAGACAAACTTGGTCATGTACCCTATCCGCATAGTTAATTGGATTCTGGATTAAACATGTTTGAATATAACGGCAAGCAAATCGAAACCGACGCTCAAGGCTACCTATTGGATTACACGCAATGGGAAGAAGGCATGATTGAAATTCTTGCTCAAGACGAGGCGATTGAACTTACAGATGCACACTTAGAAATCGTACATTTTGTAAGGAGCTTTTACGAAGAGTTCAACACCTCACCAGCGGTTCGCATGCTCGTTAAAGCAATGGAAAAAGCTCACGGCCCAGAAAAAGGCAATAGTAAGTACCTTTTCAAGTTATTCAAAAAAGGCCCTGCAAAACAAGCGACCAAGCTCGCCGGTTTACCTAAACCAGCAAAGTGCTTGTAAAACCTAACCCGCTTTAGGTCATTAAGTTACGTTCAATATAAAATACTGTAGTGCTACAACTACAGTATTTTAAACGCCCCTATGCGTACGTCTTGGCGCTCACTATCTTTAACTTGATGCATCACAACGTTGTCTACTGTTGCGCTCGAAGGGCCAATATAGAGCCAAGCATGTAACTTCTCAATTTGCTGACTCTCTCCGACAACTAACACTTCAACTCGACCATCATTTAAGTTCTTTGCATAACCTGAGAGACCCATAGCTTGCGCCTGCCTACTGGTGTGGTAACGGAACCCAACACATTGAACTACGCCTGACACGACAAAAATATATTGTGAACTTTCCATAACGTTGCCTCATAAATTATATGAATGATATAGTCGAGTTTCTATTCATTCACCGCTTATTGGTGGACTTACTTCGAGTATAACGATTATGAAAGAAATCCCATTTCGTTGGATTGACAAATATCTCATTCACCTAAAAATCCAAGAAAAGTTCTATCTACTCTTCTTATTGCCTCTTCTCGCCCTGGTTATATTAACTCTCGTTTTAGATAGTGCCGCGGACTCTTTACTTGCTCACCTTTATCAAGAAGAAATGCTCTTGATGAAAGGGCTTATCGAAGCGGGTCAACTCACTAAAGATCAAGTAGCTCAGCTTGTCAGCAGCTCTGAAACCATCTCTTTAGGCTACGGTGCTGGTTCTGTTTCAGTGATGAATGGAGCGTTCAGCCTAGTTGCTAACCATGACCAAAACCTTTGGTCTGCTCTATCGACGACTCAGGTTTCTATCATCGCTGTAACCCTAACGCTTATCGCACTAGGTGTTTACTACATCATGACCTTTATTGGCGGCGCGATGTTCTCTATGAACAAAGCTCTGAACACGCTTGCGAATGGCGACTTAACTTGCCGCATGAACTACTTCTTAGTTCGTGACGAGTTCAGTGAAATCGCGATTACAATCGATAAAGTTGCGGAGCGTGAACAAAACATGGTTCTATCAATCCAAGAGTCTGTCGCTCTCATGCAGCAGATCAGCTCGGACTTGAACCAGTCAACACAACAAAGTTCAGACATCTCAGGTAACCAACAAGAACACCTGAATAGCTTAGCAAGTGCAACGGAACAAATGGCGGCTACCATTCGCGAAGTCGCTACCCTTGCTCATGCGTCTAGCTCACAAACGATGGACGCTCGCGGCGTTGCTCAGAGCGGTCAAGTCAAGGTTTCAAATACACTGGAGTCTATCTCTAGCCTATCTCAAGAGATCCAGTCCGCTTCACAAGCAGTAGAAGAACTGGATGCCAACGCGGCGCAGATCGATGAAGTAGTCACAACCATCAACGGTATTTCTGAACAGACTAACCTGTTAGCGTTGAACGCAGCTATCGAAGCCGCACGTGCTGGCGAGCAAGGTCGTGGATTTGCTGTTGTTGCCGATGAAGTTCGTGCCCTTGCCGGTCGTACTCAGCAAGCAACGGTTGAAATCCAAAGCATGATTGAATCATTACAACGTAACAGTCAATCACTGACCAAGCTGATGGAAGTCACGGTGAACAATGCTAACGAAGGCCAAACACTGATGTCAGAAGTGAACGTCGAGATCGGTTCATTAGCGGAAAAAAACCAGTCTATTTCAGATAGCAGCACTCAAATTGCTACCGCGGCTGAAGAACAAGGCGTAGTCGCTGACAACATTGCACAGAGTGTTGAAGAGATTCGTCATCAGTCAGACAGTATCTGCGAGATGATCAGTAAGAGTAATTCCAATGTTGACCAACTTCGTAAACAAAGCGATACGATGGAAGGTTTGCTGACAGGTCTTAAAGCTTAATACTGATATCCACCACAATGTGTTGATTAATCATTACTAGGGCTGCTTCTGCAGCCCTTTCTTATTTGCTTTTCACCTGCACTTCCCCGACAATACCCCTCCTTCAAATTCAACAAACAGAGTAAATTATGACTCCTTCAATTCATCTAGCTAAAGGCCGAGATAAATCACTACGCCGCAAACACCCTTGGGTATTTTCACGCGGTATCGATAAGGTCGAAGGCGAACCAAAACAAGGTGAAACTGTAGACGTATATGCTCAAAATGGTCAGTGGCTTGCAAAAGCGGCTTACTCACCAGAATCTCAAATTCGAGCTCGTGTTTGGACATTTGAAAAAGAAGAGATCAACAAGGCGTTCTTCGTAAAACGAATTCAAGACGCACAGTCTTTACGAGAAGACATTATCGAACGTGATGGTCTAACGGGCTACCGCCTAACGGCCGCAGAGTCTGATGGCTTACCAGGTATCACAATCGACAAATACCAAGACTTTCTTGTTTGCCAACTGCTAAGTGCTGGCGCTGAGTTTAACAAAAGCGTATTGGTTGAAGCGTTAATCGAGTGCTTCCCTGACTGCAACATCTACGAGCGTTCAGACGTGGCAGTTCGTAAGAAAGAAGGCCTAGAACAAGTTGTCGGCGTTCTTCATGGTGAAGAGCCACCAAAATCTATCGTGATTGAAGAAAATGGCGTTAAAATCAGCGTGAACATTATGGAAGGCCACAAAACAGGCTTCTACATGGACCAACGTGATAGCCGCAAAGAATCGATGAAGTACGTTAAAGGCAAAGATGTCCTTAACTGTTTCTCATATACAGGTGGTTTTGGCCTTTACGCACTGAAAGGCGACGCAAAGCGTGTTATCAACGCTGATGTATCTCAACTTGCTCTTGATACAGCTAAGCTCAACGCTGAACTTAATGAGTTTGATATCTCGAAAAAGCGCGCTGTGTTCCTAAACGCTGACGTTTTCAAACTGCTTCGTGAATACCGTGACCAAGGCACTAAGTTTGACGTAGTGATCATGGACCCACCAAAGTTTGTTTCAAGTAAGAACAACCTAACTTCAGGCGCTAACGGCTACAAAGACGTTAACATGCTTGCGATGCAAATCCTGAAACCAGGTGGCACTCTACTCACCTACTCTTGCTCTGGCTTAATGGGTACTGATTTGTTCCAAAAAATCATTGCTGATGCAGCATTAGATGCAGGCCGCACTGTTAAATTCGTAGAACGCTTCGAACAAGCAGCCGACCACCTAACAGACACTGCCTACCCAGAAGGTTTCTACCTGAAAGGTTTCGCTTGTAAGGTTCTTTAAATACAAATTACCAATCTAAGAAACAGCGTTACAGTTCATAAAAAAACCGAGATTCTTCAATCTCGGTTTTTTATTGGTATCAGCAAACTCAATCGTCTTTAATAACAAGGATGTCAGACAAACTATTCGTCAAGTCTGCAGCGGAGAGGCCATCAAATTCAATTTTAACTTGCTGTCCATCTTTTTCTACAACCATGGCGGAGTTAACTTCGCCTCCTTCAACCTCGATGTTGTCTAACAACTCAGTGACTTGTTGTTGAGTTGGCGCATCAGCAAATAAGTCAGACAAATCAACCTTATCTCCTTCCGCGATGCTGAAATCAGATATTCGATCGGTACTTCCATCTAAATCACCATCAACCCACTTGAATATATCAGCGTCATCACCACCAATAAGGATATCGTTTCCGAGACCACCAATCAGCGTATCTTGACCAACTCCACCTTTAAGTGCGTCATCACCACTCCCACCATCTAAGTAGTCATTACCAGTACCACCATCGATAGCGTCGATACCTGCTTGTCCGTAAACTGTATCGTTACCGTCACCAGTGAAAGCAATATCGATGCTGTCATTCTTATTCATACTTGGTCTATAACTATCGCCTTCCGATACAAAATCATCACGCTCAGCCGCACCGTCTTTAGGGTTCTTGGCTAATGACTCACTCCCCCCAAGGTAAACCGTGTCGTTTCCACCTCCTAGTTGAACGTAATCACCACCTTTGCCAACATCAACAAGGTAATCGGTGTTTGTATTATCAAACGTTGATGTTCTCTCATTTTCTGTATTCCCAGCAGAGAATTGATGCTTCTGCCATTGAAGGTCAGCTCCATCTACGGTAATCGTGTCGGTGACATCTCCAGAAGAACTAATCGTGGTTGGTGTTACGGGCTCAGGAACCTCAATTTCTGCAGTTGCCGTAGAGCTTGCAAATTTGTCCGCTCCCGTAACATATTGCTCTTCACTAACTGCTTCAACTGTAATACCAAAATCACGATTTCCAGTATAATCCGCCGGGAATACTAATTGAGCACTTACCGTCCCCACAACTCCAGCTGCATCAACAGCAAGTGCAAGTATGTAATTACTTGTACCATTGACTGGCGTTTGCAGTACTCCATCTACATACAGTTTCGCCCCTGACGGAATACCACTCACCGTAACCGAATCACCTTTAATGATTTCACTGCCATCCGTATCTTGCAAAGAAACCGTTATATCGACAGGGATTTCCTGTTGTTGAACAATACGATAGCTTCCATCTATGTTGTTTAGTTCAACGATAGCATCAGAGAAAATCAATCGTTCAATTTCATATAAGTGGTCTCCATTTTCATCAGAAGGAGTATATTGATCATTAGGTGTATCGGTCCCCTTCGTATCTCGCACTAGCCAGTGGCCGACACCTCCACCATGATCGCCTAGATCTGTGATTATGTACTGAGAAACTGGACCTGAGTAAATTACAGTGTCATACCCATCGACACCTATATCACTGGTAGTTTCATCACCTTCAATTTTGTCATTTCCAGCGCCTGATACGAACCAATCGTTGCCCGCACCACCTATATAGTGGTCCGAGTCCTGACTTTGGTCACCAACATAAAGCTTGTCCTTAGATCCGCCTTGATGTAAGTGCTCATGAATATCCGCGTTAAGTACTCTGCCTTCCTCAAAACCATCTAATTTAAGTTCTGTAAGTAGTGTGTTTTTCTCTGTAGTAGTCAACTGGGAGAACCCAACAAGTTCTTGATATACGTCGATACCGTTGGAAAAGGTAATATCCCCAATGGAAACAGCTACTAATGGGGCATCAGCCACAGGCGTAATATCTACCGTAAGCGTATGCTCTTCTGACGTACCATTCTCGTTTACAGCCTTGAACTTAATTTCAGCGTAGTCATTCGATTTATTGCCTACACCATCAACATTAAAGCCGTCATAACCAGATTCGTTAATATCCGGATTAAAGCCAATCACGCCTGAAGTTAATTGAGCCGATGTAATCTGATTCGAGTTTAGTGGCTGCCAATTTGGCTCTTGATCAGTGCCAAGGTTAATCACCAACGCTCCATCGAGTGGTTGATGAGTTATCACTACATCGTTGCCAGACTCAATCCCAAAATCATCAATCGATAGCACTAAAATAGTATCTTCCTGTCCAAAGGCTTCCTTACTTTCAGCATCTGGTCCAACAGGTACTGGATGGACAATTAGCTCGAAGGCCCCATTCGAAATCTCACTGGTATCGCCGACAATCTCGTCTGAAATAGCTTCAACCTTAACGCTATAAGTGCCTGGCTCATCAACCTGAATCATCAGATCAGCGAGCACTGTTTCGGCAGTACCATTTGATGTTAACCAAGCAGATATATCAACTTCACCATCAGCATTAACAACAAGCTCCTGATCTCCAAGTTTAACAATTGAACCTTCAGGTAAACCAGACACGACGAGTCTCAACGTCTCTGAACCATCGGTATCAACAAGCTGCGTAGTGATCTTAGAGACATTGATAAAGGTATCTTCCAGCCCTTCATTAATATCGAACGCTGGGTAATAACCACCCTCTAAGGATTCATGTTCAACCTGTGTCCCGATATTAACTTTATCCTCAAGCGAACTTACATCAGGAACAATATCAAAGTTGTCCGTGTTAAAGTCTACGGGTTCATTGCCACCAACTGCGACACTGATAGTGGCATTACCTGGACCAGCCTCGTTGTCGTGGAATGCAGTAATTGTGTACCAACCTGATGCCGATGGTACAAAGGCTGAAGACTCATAGGTACCACCTCCACCCCAAGTTTGAGAGGCCATGGTTTCACCACCGACTTCAAGTCTAAATGAATCATCTGCATGACCGCTAAACACGTATGACTCACCAGCAACTAGGAATACCAAACCAGTAAGTTTGCTCGAAATGTTTTCGATAGCTGGAGAGTTCTGAGTGCCAAAGTCTGGCGTCTGTGTAACTTCTGAAGTGTTGGCAACACCTGCAGACTCGATTGCTTGTTCAACAACGTCCGGAGCGACACCGCTACCATTGTTGTAATCAAAGTCTAGGTTCTCCCATTGCTCTAACTTAAAACCTTCATCTAAATCTACATTTGGTGATTCTACAACTAACTTGGCAAGTGTCGTATCAGGGCGAATATCAATCGACATCGTCGTACTAGAGCTGGTGTTGATGCCATCAGAACTGTGGTAGTTAAACTCCGCATAATCTTGCTGATTATTACCAGTTACTACATTATCTTCATCAAACATTGATGTACTAGATTCATAGCTTACTGGGTTGAATATCAAGAAACCTTGTTCTACCTGCTCTTGGCTTACTGATACACCTGTACCAATCGTTTCAGTATTTAACAGAACCCATTCATCAGTAGATTCGTTGTACAGATACATATCACCCGCACCTGGAGCACTAGTGATAACAATCGACAATTCGCTGGAATCTGCATCAGAAACGTTGAAATCGGCCCACTTAAACGTAATCGATGAACCTTGGGCTTGTGCCTCATCGCCAATGACATGTGAGTCCTGTGCTTGCGGTGCTTCATCGTTATCAATGATCGTCGCAATACCTTGCTTACCATCCACTTCGAGCGTGAAGTTCTCATTTAACTCATCAATGCCGTCTTCGTTAGTTGGTACCTTGATGTCAAACGACGTTACTCCCGCAGGCACAACAAGCTGACCATTAACAAGCGTCACGCCCTCAGTGAACTCTACGTTGTCGGTGAAATCTTTGTTATCACCGAGCTCGGCAGAACCTGAGTTTAACGACCAGTCGAATCGAGTCTCTTGGCTGCTTGTGTTAACTAGGTTCACGGTGAAGACGGCTATATCGCCTTCAATTACTTGTTCATTATTTAGATTAACCGCGTTGCTCACTGTATCGATAATTGGAGCTTCATCGTTATCAGTAATGCTACCCACAGAGGATTCACCACCAACAGTCACGGTGTAGGTTTCAGCGATCTCATGGAGACTGTCATCAATTGTCGGAATCAAGATTGCAAAGTCCTTCACTCCAATTGGGACAATCAGTTTTCCACTTTGCTGATCATAGGTGACGCCATTAGTAAAACGAACCTGACTCAAGTCGAGATCTTTTTCTTCACCCGAATCATTCGCAGCATCCGTGTTCTTACCAAAAGTAACGTCCAATACAGACTCAACAAGTGCACTTGAATCCAGAATTACTTTAAAGCCAAGATCATCACCTTCAACTACTGAGTCTGCTAGCAGGTCTACAGACGCAACACTAGAAGGAGTCGGTAAAGGGTTGACGATAACATTAACTTCAGCACTCGCGATTTGGCCATTATCATCAGTAACCTGATATTTAAACGTTGTTTCACCGACAAAATCATCGCCAGTTAAATCAAAGTATACGATGCCGTCTTTGATATACGCATTACCTTCCGTTTCACCGTATACATAGGTAATACGTAGATTGTCGCCATCTGAATCGATATCGTTATTTAGAAGCTCAGAACCGATAATGCCAGCAAGCTTCGATGTTGGAATCTCAAGAATGCCGCCTTGATTCACTGCATACGCGCCTTCACTAGAGGCTTTAAAACCAGTTAGGAAGTAATCTGACGCATCATTATCATTCGTTGCTTGGTTGGAATACTCAGTTGCTTCAAATACCACAGTATCAAACGCGATTGGAGTACCATCAGGACCAAGCGGTGTTATTTCGTAAGTACCTTTATTGTTACCGTCTTCAGCAATAAACGTATCACCTGCAACCGCTACGCCATTGAGGTACGCTACCCAACTGCCTTGTTCATGGTTATCAGTGAAATCACCGTCATTACCTTCGTTTTTAAACAAGTTAGATACTGAAAATGTAAACTGAGTAGCAGGGCTATCTAAGTTGATTTCAAACTTCTCAGATTGCTGCTCTGCACGATCATATTCAATCTGAGCACCCAATCCACCTACTTTGCCGGCAACACCAATCTTAATGCCGCTGTGTGCGAAGTCTTTATCTTGGCCATTGAAGCTAGCATTTAGCTCAGCGCCTTCGGCTGACCATGGAGAGTCGTTGTCTTCACTGAACTCACCCAGTTTAACTTCGAAGCCTTGCGGATCGTTATTCGCATTCAGGTCACCAGACTTATCGATAGTAACTGTCTTAACTTCACTTTCGTTACCATCACTGTCTACCGCTTTATATTCGAATGAATCTGACGCCTTAGCTTCAAGAGAAGTCAGCTCCCAGTTACCTGGTCCTTGTGTGCTTGCTTCCACCGAAACAATCTCAGCACCTTCAGGAGCGACAATCGTGACATTTTGATTATTGTGGGTGTCATCATAAAGGAAGGTTTTGTCTTCTGTGACACCATTACCATAATCAAAGGTGACTGTAATCTCGGCTCTTGATTGAACACTATCATCAGCATTTGGGGCAAACCAGCCACCCAAACCGCTTAGACCAACCGTTACTGAGTCCGCTGGACGAGAAGAGAAATCAATGTTGATTACCTCATCTTGGTGAATACCGCGATTAGTCGATGCAATACCGAAACCCATATGGCCTTGCTGGCTGTTGTTCTGTACTAAAGGCTTGGCGTCAACGTTATTTCGACCTTCCGAGGTAATGGTGACGACATCACCATTATCAAACTTCAGTTCGCGAGTATACGCATCTACTTCATCACCCCAGTTATGAAACTCTGCAGTGCTATGAGGGCCTTTATCTAATGTGGATGTATCATCAACACCTAAGAAGAAGCCTGTTGATTCTTGGTCATCTTCATAAACGATGTTGTTAGGATCTGCATACGTCTGCCCAACTACCACTTCAACCTTGTTATTACCATCGACATAGTAAAGAGTTCCTGAATCAGGCAGCTCTGTGATGATCACGCCGAGATTTGTATCTGCGTCATTATCGTTATCATCTTCATTATCAGAAATATGGTCTGTACCATCACCTTCGATAGTCCCCATCCCGGTATCGAAAATAACTTGCGAAGAGCCATCTGCATTGAGAGAAATAGAGAAGTCTTCAGCTTTTGGCGGGTTATCATGGCTATCGTCAATAGCTACATTTTTATCAGCACTAGAAGTATCTAGCTTCTCAAATACATCGGTACCATCTTGGGTTACGGATACAACACTAACGTTAAACTCTTGTCCAACTTCGTATTCGTTGTCTTGTTCAGTTTGAATCTCAAAGGTCGCTGTATTTGTATTTGCGTCTACGTTTACAGTTATAACTTCAACAATATCTTCATTGCTCGCATTTGTGTAAGAGTACTGAAGAGTAACCACACTATCTTCAGGCACTTGCTCACTTAGCGTAATCGTAAATGGACTTGTCTTATCACCCTCAATAACTGAATCGGGACCAGTCAGCCCAACTGTAACGGTATCTTTGTCGTTTGTGTCTGTCTCATCGACAATCTTAGCTGTACCTGAGTCCTGTTTGTCATTTTCAACAAACTCACTAGTTGAGCTAGCTTTTAGGGTTACAGTCTCTTCACCCTCAAGCAATTTATCATCAAGAACCTTGATGAAGACTTCTAAGCTACCCGAGCCGCTAGCAATAATTAGATCGGCAAGCTCCTGCTCTGAAAGCGCTTTATAATCTTGTCCATCTTTAACGTAAATATTGTCTTCGTAATCGACACCTTTAGTTGCAGAATCCCCTGCAGCCCCTAGTGTAAGAGCAAGACCAACGTTCTCAGAGACAAGCTCATCTAGGTTGATTTCAAAAGATAGGAACGCTTCTTCTGCTTCTGTCACTGGTTGGCCTGCCTTAACAGTTAGCTCGGCGACAGGTAATACATCAACATTCACTACAACCGTATCTGTACCACCGTTACCGTCCGACACGGTAACAACAAATGAATCATCTCCATCAAACTCGTTGTTCGGAGTGTACTTCCACTCGCCAGTTTCAGGGTCGATCTCAACACTACCGTTTGTAGGTTGGCTCACCGTGTAAGTCAGGTCAGTGTCGTCAATATCAGTTGCAGTAACCTTACCAGATACAGAGTTATCCTCTTTAGTCGATACACTTATTTGATCAGTATCGCCAATCGGCACTCCATCTTTGACAAATATTGGGGCATCATTTTCTGGAGTGACATTAATCGTAACCACGGCGGTATCAGTACCACCTTTACCGTCAGAAACTGTGTAAGTAAACGTAGCGATGCCATTGAAGTCATCCGCTGGAGTGTAACGAACGGTTTGAGAACCATCTTGTAGCTCAATTAACTCAACCTGACCGTATGTTGGATCAATCACTAAACTATCTAAAATAATTAACGTATCACCATCAACGTCAGAATCATTCGAAAGTAACTCGCTACTAGGGATATCGAGAGTTATATCTTCTTGTGTCTGAAGGCTTTTAATCACTTCTTGAAATTTGATATTGTCTAGATAAGTCCCACTCTTGTCGCCTTCAGTACCAACTTCTCTAAATGAAAGGGTATTTGAACCATCTCCACTACCACCTAATAATTCCAATAACTGAGTTTGCATTATGTTGCTTTCAGGGGTGATCGTAGCAATGACTTCGCCGTTCCAAATGACCTCAAGCTCAGCACTCGGCAATCTTTCGTACATTGCCGTATCAAAAGACAGTTGGTATAGGGTACCGCTTTCCACACCTTGAATTTGTTGGGTAAGGGTTACATTGTCACCGTTACCTTCCATATCAATCATACGATCGCCGTCTGTTTCATCAACAGCATAGCCTTCTTGAACTGAATCTAAAGCACCAGTTCTTGCATCGTAGGACCAACCATCTAGTTGGTCGATTCGAGAACCCCAACCGGCATTTGATACCGATTCATAGTCTTCAAAGCTACCATTGACGATCAGGTTATCACCTAATTCTCTTGAATCATCGTTCGCGATAGGGTCATCATTTACTGGTGTTACATTAACGGTCACTGTCGTAGTGCTTTTTTCACCATGAGTATCAACAATGGTGTATTCGAAAGTCGCTTCACCATTGAAGTCTTGGTTAGGTTCAAACACGACATTGCCATCTATCAGCTGAACAGAACCGTTTGTAGCATCGGTTGCGTTGACAGAAAAAATGGTTATGTCATCCCCATCAACATCGAAATCATTGGCTAGCAGCTCACTACCACTAATAGTAAGAGCCTGATCTTCTTCCGTTATGAGTTTGGGTGCATCTATTCCGGTAACTGTAATGTTATCGATGAACGCACCAAGCGAATCAGATTTACCCGCACCAGCAAAAGCGATTAAAGTAGCATCACTACTAACATCAAACTCAGCATTTGCTTGATACCAACCTTTGTTATCCGGACCATCTAGTGTTACAGAAATGCCTTCTGGAGCAGTCACTGTTCCATCCGCATGCAGCGTAATAGTTGTATTCCCAACAGTAAAAGTCATATCAGACGACGAGTTGCCGTCTTGGCGAGGGTTATAATCGAACTCTACCCTCAAAGAGTCTTGATCCGACGTATCAATTGATGTCGTCATCACCGTGTTTTTATGTGGGTCTAGCTCTGCGTAAAAATCACCGTCGGTAGCATCAACAATTAAGCCGTCTCGCTCAATCTCTATACCATTAGTAAAGTCCCATACCTCTGATGGGTCTTTAGAAACAACCGTCCAACCCGCTGGGTTTGCCATATTTTCGAATGACTCAGTGAGCAATATGGTTTCTTGAACGTTTTTGTAAGAATCACTGATGGCTACAGGCGCATCGTTGACTGGCGTCACCGTCAAGTTGAACGTGCTGTCTACCGGTGTGCTGCCATCTTCGTTGCCGTCTTCAACGTTAATATCGAAAGACGCCGACGTGGTTTCGCTGCCGTCATGTTTAAACGTCACTTTACCCGTCGCCAACTGCGCCACCGTAAAGCTGCTCGACGCGACGCCGTTCACTAAGATTGTGCCGTTACTCACGTTGCTGACCGTGAAGCTCACGCCTGTGTCCGTATCGTCAACGTCCGTGTAGCCAAGATCTGCCGCCGTGATGGTGTAGCTGCCTGCTTCATCCATTTCACCCAACAGATCGCCTGTCAGCTCCGGCGCATCATTCACTGGCGTCACCGTCAAGTTGAACGTGCTGTCTACCGGTGTGCTGCCATCTTCGTTGCCGTCTTCAACGTTAATATCGAAAGACGCCGACGTAGTTTCGCTGCCGTCATGTTTAAACGTCACTTTACCCGCCGCCAACTGCGCCACCGTGAAGCTGCTTGACGCGACGCCGTTCACTAAGATTGTGCCGTTGCTCGCGTTGCCGACCGTGAAGGTCACGCCTGTGTCTGTATCGTCAACGTCTGTATAACCCAAGTCAGCTGCCGAGATCGTGTAGCTGCCTGCCTCATCCACTTCCGCCGCCAAATCGCCTGTTAGTTCCGGCGCATCATTCACTGGCGTCACCGTCAAGTTGAAAGTGCTGGCTACCGGTGTGCTACCATCTTCGTTGCCGTCTTCAACGTTCACATCGAACGACGCTGACGTGGTTTCACTGCCGTCATGTTTGAACGTCACTTCACCCGCCGCCAACTGCGCCACAGTGAAATGGTTCGACGGAACACCACCGACTAAGATTATGCCGTCACTCGCGTTGCCGACCGTGAAGGTCACACCTGTGTCAGTATCATCAACGTCCGTGTAGCCTAGGTCCTCAGCCGTAATGGTGTAGCTGCCTTCTTCATCCACTTCACCCAACAAATCACCTATCAGCACTGGTGCATCGTTCACAGGAGTGATATTAAGCGTAACTTCTGCTTCGTCTTCCCCACCGTTCCCATCGGTCACTTTATATTTAAAAGTTGCCTCCCCGTTATAGTCGGTATCCGGTGTGAATGTAATTGTATTGTTTGTGTAGTCGACAAACAGCTCACCATTAGTCGCGGAGGTAATTGAACCCACAACAATTGAGAGCTCATCACCATCAATGTCAGTATCATTCGCCAACAATTCATCAAAAGAAATCGTGATAGACGTGTCTTCAGCAGTAACAAGTTTAGATTGATTAATACCTGTCACTGTAATGTTATCTAACAACGCACCGTAGCTATCTGAAGCACCAGCGCCTGCAAATGTAAGGTCCGTAACGTCCCCTTGGACTTCGAACTCAGCCGTGATCTTATACCAACCATTTGCGTCAGGTTGCCCTATTTGGACATTAAGTCCGTCGGCACCCGATAGAGTTCCATCGGCGTGAACAGTAACTAACGTGTCACCGACTTTAAACGTCATGTCAGAAGATGAATTACCGTCTCGTCGAGGGTTGTAATCAAATTCAACACGAACGCTATCTTGGTCTGACGTATTAATACTTGTTGTGATCGCGGTGTTTTGATGAGCATCAAGCTCAGCGAGGTAGTCACCGTCTGTCGCTTCAGCTATGAGACCGTCACGCTGAATCTCTAGACCATTTGTTGCTTCCCAATCACCCAGTTCGTCGCCAGTTACTACTGTCCAACGACCTGTGTTTGTCATGTTTTCAAAGGACTCAGAGAAGAGCAGCGTCTCACTATGAGTTTCATATGTGTCATCAATCGCTACTGGGCCCTCGTTCACGTTGCTCTCTTTCAGGGTCACCGTCGCTTCCGCTGTCGAGCCGTAACCGTCGGTCATCACCATCTGGTAATCGCCACTGTTCGTGCCTTGCTCGAAGTCGTTCACCTCCGCCGAAACGCCCGCTGTCGTGATGCTGATGTTGCCGGCCGCATCGACACTGTAGAAA